>JALZAI010000259.1 GCA_030948475.1 Actinomycetota bacterium | reverse complement strand
GTCCGGGGCGACCGCCAGCCCGCCCCCGGCGCCGTCCTCCGCTGAGCTGCCGATGCCCTCGCCGGCAGGCGTGCGGCGTGCGCTTTCCGGCAAGGTCCGCTCGCCCGGTCTCGGCGGACGGCTCCTTGCGCGCGTGGTCGACGCGCGGACCGGGACGGTTCTCTACGACCGCTCCGGCTCGACGGGCGCGGCGCCCGCCTCGACGGCCAAGCTGATGACGGCGGCGGCGGCACTGGACCGGTACCGGCCGACCACCCGGTTCCCGACCACGGTCCTGGCCGGTGCCGCAGCGGGGACGGTGGTGCTCGTGGGCGGCGGCGATCCGACGATCACCGCGGCGGCAGGGAATGTGGCCGGGGCATACCCGCATTCGGCCCGAATCTCCGCGCTGGCCGATCAGTTGCGAACGGCGCATGTGTCGGTCACCCGGATTGTCGTCGACGACTCGCTGTTCACCGGACCCGCGGTATCGCCGAACTGGGCCCCCGGCGACGCGCCCAGCGACTACGCCGCGCCGATCACGGCGCTGATGGTCGACGGCGGGCGCGCCAACCCGACCGACACGCTTCGCAGCGGTAACCCCGCTGCCGCAGCCGGGCAGGCGCTCGCCCAGGATCTCGGCAACCCGAGCATCGCGGTCGTCGCCGGACGGGCACCAGCTCGCGCGAAGCCGCTGGCCCGGGTGTACTCCGCGCCGCTAAGCGTGCTGATCGAGCAAATGCTGCACCAGTCCGACAACGTGATCGCCGAGGTGTTGGCCCGGCACGTCGCTATTGCCGCGCATCGTGCCCCCTCCTTTCTTGGCGCGGCGCACGCCGTCCGGGCGGTTTTGGCCCGGATCGGCGCCCGGATCGGCGCCGGCATGCTCGACGGCAGCGGCCTGTCGGCGGCGGACCGGGTCAGTCCGGCGGCGCTGGTTGCGGTGCTGCGCGTGATCGCCGGGACGACGGCCCCGTCGCTGCGCGGGATCGTCGGCGCGCTGCCCGTCGCGAGGTGGAGTGGGACGCTGTTCGACCGCTTTTCCTCTGCAACGACCGCGTCCGCCGCAGGTCGGGTACGGGCCAAGACGGGCACGTTGACGGGTGTCAGCTCGATCGCCGGCTACGTGCACGACCGGTCCGGTCGGCTGCTGGTCTTCGCCTTCGACGCGGACCGGGCCGGTGCGACCGGCGCCGCCGAGGCCGCCCTCGACCGGATGGCGGCCGCGCTGGCTGGCTGCGGCTGCCGCTAGGACGCGCCGGGCTGGCGCCCGCTGGGTAGTGTCGGTGCATGAGCGAGGCAAGCCGCGCGAACATGTGGCATAGGGTCTCCGCACGCCCGCCCGGAGCGTTGCGAGGACGGGCGTGACCACGCTCATCGACTGGGATGTGGCGGCGCGGGCGGCGAAGAAGTTTAGTCCGGCACCACCGTCGGTGAGCCGCTCCGAGGCGGACGAGGCGGTCGGCGAGCTCTACCAGGCCACCTCGGCGGCCGCGCAGCACGTTGCCGAACTCACTCACCTCGCGGAGCCACCGGTCAGCGCCGCCACCCGCGTCATCGACCGGTCGGCTTGGATCGACGCCAACGCGAGTGGCATGCGCACCGTGCTCACCCCGCTCGTCGACAAGCTCGCCGCCGACAACCCGGTCGGGCGCGTGGCCGAGAGCGTCGGCGCCCGGATGACTGGGATGCAGGTCGGCCTCGTGCTCGGATTCCTGTCCGGCAAGGTGCTCGGCCAGTTCGAGTTCTTCGACCGGCCCAGCGGGCAGTTGCTGCTCGTGGCCCCGAACCTGGTCGCCGTCGAGCGACAGCTCAAGGTCGTCCCGTCCGACTTCCGGCTGTGGGTGTGCCTGCACGAGGTGACTCACCGTGTGCAGTTCACCGCGGTCCCTTGGCTGCGCCAGCACATGCACGACGAGGTGCAGGCGCTCACCGACGCCGTCGACACCGACCCGGCCGCGATCAAACGCCGGCTGTCGAATGCGGTGGGCGAGCTGGTGAAGGTCGTACGTGGGCAGGGCGACGGGCAAGGCGTGCTTGCCGTGGTCGCCACGCCGGAGCAGCGCGTGATCATGGACCGGGTCACGGCGTTCATGTCGTTGGTCGAGGGGCATGCCGAGTACGTGATGAATGCGGTGTCGCCGGCCGTCATCCCGACCCAGGAAGCGATCGAGAACCGCTTCGCGATCCGGCGAAGGCATGGCGGCAATCCGCTGGACCGGCTGCTGCGGCGGCTGCTCGGCATGCAGGCCAAGACCCGCCAGTACGTCGACGGCTCGGCGTTCGTCCGCAGCGTCGTCGATCGGGTCGGGGTGGACGGGTTCAACGCGATCTGGACCTCCCGCGAGACGCTGCCGACGAAGGCCGAGATCACCGACCCGCAGCGCTGGATCGCGCGCGTCCACGCCTGAGTCGTGAGCCGGTGGGCCCGCATCCGGCAGTCGCCGAGGTTCGTCGCGCCGTCCGGCCGCATCTTGGTGGACCGGTGCTGGTCGCGTGTTCCGGCGGGGCCGATTCGCTGGCCCTGGCCGCGGCGGTGGCGTTCGAGGCGCCCCGGGCGGGCGTCGCGCGCGCCCTGGTAACGGTCGACCACGGGCTCCACGCGGGTTCTCGGCTCCAGGCCGACCGGGTCGCGGCCCTGGGTTACGAGCTGGGCTTCGACCCGGTCGAGGTGGTCCCGGTGTCAGTGGGACGAGCCGGCGGTCCCGAGGCGGCCGCCCGCGCGGCCCGATACGCGGCGCTGTCGAACCTCGGCGCGGCCCTGGACGCCTCGGTGCTGCTGGGACACACCCTCGACGATCAGGCCGAGACGGTGCTGCTCGGTCTGGGGCGCGGCTCCGGCCCGCGCTCGATCGCCGCGATGGTGCCTCGCTCGGGACCCTACGTGCGGCCGTTGCTGGCGATGCGGCGGGTGACGACAGTGGCCGCGTGCGCGGCGCTCGGACTGGTCCCCTGGGATGACCCGGCGAACTCGGACTCGTCCCTGCAACGCGTCCGGCTGCGACGCGAGGTGCTGCCCTTGTTGGAGGAGGTGCTACAGGGCGGGGTTGCTGAGGCGCTGGCCCGGACCGCCGCGCTGCTGCGCGATGATCTGGACGCCCTGGACTCGCTTGCCGCGGCAGCGTCGTCCGCTGCCAACGCGTCCCATCAACGAGGAGCGACGGGCGAGCTGGACGTAGCGGCACTTGCCGAGTTGCCACGAGCGCTGCGCACCCGGGTGCTGCGCGCGTGGGCACTGACCCAGGGCGCCGCTGAGCTCAGCGCCCGGCACGTGGCTGCCCTGGACGCGCTGGTCACGTCCTGGCACGGGCAGGGACCGCTCGAATTGCCCGGCGGTGTTCGCGTGGTCCGGGCGTCTGGGAGACTGAACGCGATCCCTACGAGCCCCGTGGAGTAGTGACCGTGAACGAGGCTTGCCGAGCGATGTGGCGGTATTGCATCTCCGCATGCCCGCCCGGAGCGCAGCGAGGACGGGTATGAGCGAAGCTTACGAGCGAACTATGAAGTCGCCCGGCTTTGCCGGTGGTCGAAGCGAAGCGAGACCGTCCGTCTCCGTTCTTGATGACGATATCGAGAAGGTGCTCATCGGGGCCGACGAGATCCGGGCGAAGATCGCCGAGCTGGCCGCGGCGATCGACGCCGACTACGCCGACCGCGAGCCGCTGCTCGTCGGGGTGCTCAAGGGTGCCGTCATGCTGATGTCGGACCTGGCGCGGGCACTCCAGCGTCCGTCGACCATGGAGTTCATGGCGGTGAGCTCGTACGGAAGCGCGACGACCAGCTCCGGCGTGGTGCGCATCCTGAAGGACCTCGATCGCGACATCGCCGGCCAGCACGTGCTGATCGTCGAGGACATCATCGACTCCGGGTTGACGTTGTCTTGGCTACTGCGCAATCTCGCGGCGCGCCAGCCGGCGTCGATCGAGGTGGTCGCCCTGTTGCGCAAGCCGGACGCCGTGCAGGTACATGTCCCGCTGACCTATGTCGGATTCGACATCGCCAACGAGTTCGTGGTGGGCTATGGGCTCGACTATGCCGAGAGATATCGCGATCTGCCCTACATCGGACGGCTGAAGCCGTCGGTGTACAGCAGCTGACGTGTACCGTCAAGTACACGAATTAGTCCCCGAACCAGGAGGAACGCGGACGCTGCGCCGTTCGTCCTAAGACTATGAATCGCAAACGCATCCTGCGGTCCTGGTGGCTCTGGGCCATTGTGATCATTTTTGCCTTTTTGGTGCTGCCCAACCTGCTCTCCAGCGGGAGCGGGTACCACGGGGTCAGCACCCATGACGTGATCACCCAGATCGACAACGGCAATGTCAAGACAGCCACCCAGCAGGACAAGGAGCAGACCCTCCAGCTGGAGCTGAAGAAGCCGTTCGAGGGCAAGTACTCGAAAATCAGCACTCAGTACGCCAGCGACGCGGGCAGCAACATATTCACCCTGCTCGAGAGCAAGAACGTCGACTTCAGCACCCACGTCAGCAAGGACAACCCGTGGCTCTCACTGCTGGTGAGCCTGCTGCCGATCCTGCTGATCGTCGGGGTGCTGTTCTTCGTGATGAGCCAGGTGCAGGGCGGCGGCAATCGAGTGATGAGCTTCGGCCGGTCGAAGGCCAAGCTGGTGAGCAAGGACACTCCCAAGACGACGTTCACCGACGTGGCCGGCGCGGACGAGGCGATCGAGGAACTCGAGGAGATCAAGGAGTTTCTCGCCAACCCCGCGAAGTTCCAGGCGATCGGCGCGAAGATCCCGAAGGGCGTGCTGCTGTACGGGCCGCCCGGAACCGGCAAAACGCTGCTCGCCCGCGCGGTTGCCGGGGAGGCGGGCGTCCCGTTCTACTCGATTTCCGGTTCGGACTTCGTCGAGATGTTCGTCGGGGTCGGCGCGTCCCGCGTTCGGGACCTCTTCGAGCAGGCCAAGTCCAACGCGCCCTCGATCATCTTCGTCGACGAGATCGACGCGGTCGGACGCCACCGCGGCGCTGGCATGGGCGGCGGGCACGACGAGCGCGAGCAGACGCTGAACCAGCTGCTCGTGGAGATGGACGGCTTCGACGTCAAGGGCGGCGTCATCATGATCGCCGCGACCAACCGGCCCGACATCCTCGACCCGGCACTGCTGCGTCCCGGGCGCTTCGACCGTCAGATCGCCGTGGGGCCGCCGGACGTGATCGGCCGCGAGGCGGTGCTCAAGGTGCACGCCAAGGGCAAGCCGTTCGCCGCCGACGTCGACCTCGCCATCATCGCCCGGCGCACCCCAGGTTTCACCGGTGCCGATCTCGCCAATGTCATCAACGAGGCCGCGCTGCTCACGGCGCGCAACAACGGCCGGCTGATCACGACCAAGGCGCTCGAGGAGTCGATCGACCGCGTCATCGCCGGACCGGAACGCAAGACGCGTGCCATGAGCGACAAGGAAAAGCGGGTCACCGCCTATCACGAGTCGGGGCACGCCCTGGCCGCGTGGGCGATGCCGAACCTCGACCCGGTGCACAAGGTGACGATCCTGCCGCGCGGGCGGTCGCTGGGACACACGCTCGTCCTGCCGCTCGAGGACCGCTACACACAGACCCGCGCGGAGATCCTCGACCAGCTCGTGTACGCGCTCGGCGGGCGCGCCGCGGAGGAACTGGTGTTCCACGAGCCGACGACCGGCGCGTCCGACGACATCGAGAAGGCGACCGGCCTGGCCCGCGCCATGGTCACCGAGTACGGCATGAGCTCGAAGCTCGGTGCGGTGAAGTACGGGACGGGCGACGCCGAGCCGTTCATGGGCCGCGACTACGGACACCAACGCGACTACTCCGAAGACATCGCCGCCGGCATCGACGCCGAGATCCGCGACCTGATCGAGCGCGCGCACGACGAGGCGTGGGAGATCCTGGTCCAGTACCGTGACCCGCTCGACGCGATGGTGCTGGAACTGGTCGAGAAGGAGACGCTCAACAAGGACGACCTGGAGCGCATCCTGGGCACGGTGCGCAAGCGGCCGCCGCACAACTCCTTCGCCGGCTTCGGCAAGCGCACCCCGAGCGACAAGCCGCCGATCGACATCCCGGTGCACCTGACCAAGGCCGGCGCCAACGGCGCGCACAGCTCGTCGAATGGCTCGTCCAACGGCGCCCAGCCGGGGGTCACCCCCGACGTCCACTCGCCGGAGCCCTCGACCCAGCCCGGTTCGTTCGGGCCGGGCGGTCCCGGAGCGCCACCGACCGGGGGCTCGCCCTACGGGGGCTACCAGCCGCCGACTGCGCCCTAGGTATGACCGATCGCGCGATGCGCGACGTTGCGGACTCGGAGCGTGGCGTCGACCTGGTCCGCGCCGAGAAGGCGGTCCGCGAGCTGTTGATCGCGATCGGCGAGGATCCCGACCGCGACGGGCTGCAGGCTACCCCGAGGCGGGTCGCCCGCTCCTACGCCGAGGTGTTCGCCGGCCTGCACGTTGACCCGGACGACGTGCTGGAGACCACCTTCGACGAGCATCACGACGAGTTGGTGCTGGTCAAGGACATCGCACTGTACTCGACCTGCGAGCACCACCTGGTGCCCTGGCACGGGACTGCCGCAGTCGGCTACATCCCCGGGGACGACGGACGGATCACGGGGCTGTCCAAGCTGGCCCGCGTCGTCGACCTGTACGCGCGCCGTCCGCAGGTGCAGGAGCGGCTCACCTCCCAGGTCGCCGACGCGGTAATGCGCCGGCTAGAACCGCGCGGCGTGATCGTGGTGATCCAGGCCGAGCACCTGTGCATGGCGATGCGCGGCGTGCGCAAGCCCGGCTCGTTGACGATGACCTCGGCAGTGCGCGGCATCTTCAAGTCCGACCCGCGCACCCGTGCGGAGGCGCTCAGCCTCGTCCTCGGCAGGTGACAGTGCTCCTGAGCCAATCCGAGCCGCGCGGGTTGGCGGGCGCATGACAAGGATGCTGCCGGACCGCTCCAACCGGATCGTGGTGGTCGGCGTGCTGAACGTGACTCCGGACTCGTTCTCCGACGGCGGCCGCTGGGCTGATCTGGACGGCGCCATTGCGCACGGGGTGCAGATGCGCGACGAGGGCGCCGATCTCGTGGATGTGGGCGGCGAGTCGACACGTCCCGGTGCGCAGAGAATCGACGCCGCGCAGGAGTCGCATCGGGTCCTGCCGGTAATCTCCGAACTGGCCGCGGCCGGCGTACCGGTTTCGGTGGACACGACTCGAGCCGCGGTCGCCGATGCGGCGCTGCGGGCGGGTGCCGGCGTCGTCAACGATGTGTCCGGCGGCCTGGGCGATCCGGACATGGGGCGTGTGGTGCGGGACGCCGACTGCCCCTGGATCCTGATGCATTGGCGCGGGCACAGCGCGTCCATGCAGCAACTCGCGCACTACGACGACGTCGTACGCGACGTACGCGACGAGCTGGGCGACAGGGTGGACGCGGCAGTTCGCGCCGGCGTCGACGTGTCGCGCCTGGTCATCGACCCGGGGCTCGGGTTCGCGAAGACGGCGGCGCACAACTGGACGTTGCTGGCGCACCTGGACGGCCTGCTCGAGCTTGGGCTGCCGGTACTCGTCGGGTCCTCACGCAAGTCCTTCCTCGGCGTGCTGCTCGCCGATGCCGACGGCAAGCCGCGCCCGGTGGACGAGCGCGAGGACGCCACCGCCGCGCTGACGGCCTACGCGGCACTGCGCGGAGCATGGGGGGTACGCGTGCACACGGTGCGCGGCTCGGTGGACGCCGCGCTCGCCATTGCTGCGGTCCAGGGCGCCGGATGAACGACCGGATCGAGCTGACCGGGCTTCGGGTGCGCGGGTACCACGGAGTGTTCGAGTTCGAGCGCCGCGACGGCCAGGACTTCGTCGTGGACGTGGCCCTGGAGCTGGATACCCGCCCGGCCGCGACGTCCGACGACCTGGCCGACACCGTCCACTACGGCGAGCTGGCCTCGGCGCTGTCCGACGTGATCGGCTCAGATCATCCGGTGAACCTGCTCGAGACGCTGGCGCAGCGGCTCGCCGACGTCTGTCTCGCCGACCCGCGCGTCGCCGCGACCACGGTGACGGTCCACAAGCCGCAGGCGCCGATCCCGCTGTCGTTCGCTGACGTCGCGGTGACGCTGCACCGGGAACGGCAATGAGCACCGCCGTCCTGTCGATCGGCGCGAACCTCGGCGACCGTCTCGCCGCGGTGCAGGGGGCGGTTGACGCCCTGCGGCCGTGGCTGGTCGCGGTGTCACCGGTGTTCGAGACGCCGCCGTGGGGACCGGTGCCGCAGGGTGATTACCTCAATGCGGTTGTCGTTGTCACGGACCCGGGCGCCGCGCCCCGGGACTGGCTGGCCCGCGCCCACTCCGCCGAGCAGGCCGCCGGACGTAGTCGGGAAGTCCGGTGGGGCCCGCGCACGCTCGACGTGGACGTGATCTGCGTCGACGAGGTGCACCGCGACGACCCCGATCTGACCCTGCCGCATCCGCGTGCGGCTGAACGCGCCTTCGTCCTCGTGCCGTGGCTGGCCGCTGTTCCGGACGCGCGCCTGGACGGGCGCCCCGTGCCTGAGCTGATCGCCGTGCTGCCCGCCGACGAGCGCGCGGGTGTGCGTCCTCGACCTGACCTGAGCCTGGAACCGTCATGAGCGTTCCGCCGCCGATGCGCCGGACGGGGGTCATCGACCTGCTCGTCCCGCTGGTCGTGATCGGGCTGACGGTCTACACGCTGCTTCGGGTGTCCTACGACGCGATCCCGCCGCTGGGCTACTTCGTCCCGGTGCCGCTGGCCGCGCTCGCCGCGGCCGAGTTCGTTATGGCTCGTCGGGTACGGGCAGCGGTTCGCCACGAACCGATGGCCAAGCCGATGACCGCAATCGCCGTGGCGCGCTGCGTGGCGTTGGGCAAGGCGTCCTCGATCGTGGGTGCGGCTGTCGTCGGCGCCGCTGTCGCGCTGCTCGCGCGTGTCCTGCCCGAGGCGGGGACGGTGCGGGCCGCAACCAACGACACGCGAGTGGGCGCGCTGTTGCTCGCGGCGTCCGTGCTCGTCGCCGCCGGTGGGCTGCTGCTGGAGCGGGCCGGCATCGACCCGAACCTCGACAAGCGTGACCGAGGCTGAAGAGTAAGCGCGGTTACGAGCGATCCAGGCCGGCGCTGAGCAACCGGGACCATTGCCGGGCGATCCGGTTCCGGCGGCCGCTGTCGTCGGTGAGCAAGTTCGCCAGCCCCAGGCCGCGCGCCAGGTCGAGCGTGGCCTGTACGCACTCCCGGACCCCGGGTGTGCTCTCGTCCGCGTCCAGCAGCTCGACGACCACGCGGTGGATGTCGCGTCCCATGCGGGCTTCGAGCGAGATGATCTGTCCCCGCAACTGTGGCTCGGACGCGGCAGCAACCCACAGCGCGAGCGCGGCGCGAAACAGCGCGCCGGAGAACAGGTTGAACACCAGATCGACGACGGCGCCGGTGTCCCGCTCGGGTGTCTGCTCCAGTTCGTGGCGCAGCTCGGCGCCCCGGACCGCGGTGACATGGTCGAGCGCGGCTGTGAACAGCGCATCGCGGGTGCGGAAATGGTGCTGCGCGGCGCCGCGGGACACCCCGGCCCGCTCGGCCACGACCGCTACCGTGCTCGCCGGATAGCCCAGCTCGGCGAGGCAGGTGATCGCGGCCTCGAGCAGGCGCGCCCGGGTGGCCCGGCTGCGGTCCTGCTGCGGCTCGCGGGTCGCCGTCGTTGTCATGAGTCCGGCGTCCAGGCAGGCGGTCGCTTCTCCAGGAAGGCCGTCATACCCTCGCGCGCCTCGGCGGATTCGAACAGGCGCTGGGAGAGCGCCTGCACGGTGGCGGCCTGACTGGTCAGCGCGGCTCGCGTCGTCGTCGTGGTGAGCCGTTTAGTTTCGGCCAGGCCCTGCGGCGAGCAGCCTCGAAGCGCCTCGCACACGGCGGCGAGCTCGGTGTCGACGTCCTCGACAGCCCGGGTGACCAGTCCGGATTCAGCGGCCGCGGGAGCGTCGAACGTCTCGCCGGTCAGGTAGTAGCGGGCGGCTGCCCGCTCGCTCATCCGTCCCAGCGTGGTCAGCGAGATAATCGCCGGCGCCAGGCCCAGGCGGACCTCGGTGAAGGCGAACGTCGTCTGCGGGCCGGCCAGCGCGATGTCGCACGCGCCGACCACGCCGATGCCCGCCGCGCGCACGTGGCCGTCGAGCCGGACCACGACCGGCTTGTGCAGTTCGACGACCGCGCGCAGCAACGTGAGCATGCGCTTGGTCCCCGCAGCCGGGCCGCCTTCGGCCGACTGTTCCCGGACATCCGCTCCCGCGCAGAAGGTGGTCCCGGTGTGGGTGAGGACGACGGCGCGGACCTCGTCATCCGCGCTCGCCGCCTGCAGGTGTTGCAGGAGCTCACCGACGAGCTCGGACGAGAGCGCGTTGCGGTTGCCGGGTGAGTCGAGCGTGACGGTCGCGATGGCCTGCTGCACCGCATAGTGGACGAGGGCCATCTCAGTACGACTTCGGCAGGCCGAGGCTGAACTGCGCGACGAAGTTGAGGATCATCTCCCGGCTCACCGGAGCGACCCGGCCGACCCGCGCGGACGCGAGCAGCGCAGCCATTCCGTATTCGCTGGCGAAGCCGTTGCCGCCCAGGGTCTGGACGGCCTGATCGACGGAGCGAACCGCGACCTCAGCGGCGGCGTACTTGGCCATGTTCGCTGCCTCACCGGCCGCGCCGCTGTCGCCCCCGTCGTCGCCCGCGTCGTGGAGGGTGGCCGCCTTCTGCATCATCAGCTTGGCCTGCTCGAGCTCGATCTTGACCTGCGCGAGGGGATGCGCGATGCCCTGGTGCGCGCCGATCGGCTGCCCCCAGACGTTGCGCTCGTTGGCGTAGCCGACTGCCCTGTCGAGCGCGTAGCGGGCGGTGCCGACTGACAGCGACGCGGCCATGATCCGCTCCGGGTTCAGCCCAGCGAACAGCTGCGCCAGCGCCGCGTCCGGTTCGCCGACGAGCGCGTCGGACGGCAGCCGGACATCGTCCAGGAAGAGCAGGAACTGCTTGTCGGTGAACGCGACGTCCATCTCGATCGGCTGGTATTCGAAGCCGGGCGCGTCGGTGGGCATCGCGAACAGCACCGGCTTGAGCCGCCCCGTCCTGGCGTCCTCGGTACGACCGACGATGAGGATCGCATCGGCGCGGTCGACCCCGCTGACGTAAATCTTGCGTCCGGATAGCAACCAGTCGCTCCCGTCGCGCCGGGCCGAGGTCGTGATCTTGTGCGAGTTCGAGCCGGCGTCCGGCTCGGTGATCCCGAAGGCCATGATCACGGTGCCGTCGGCGATGCTCGGAAGCCAGCGCCGCTTCTGCGCGTCCGTGCCGTAGCGACCGATCACCGTCCCGCAGATGGCCGGCGAGACCACCATCATCAGCTGGCTGCACCCGGCGGCGGCCAGTTCCTCCTCGACCAGGGCGAGCTCGTACATCCCGCTGCCCCCGCCGCCGTAGCGCTCGGGCAGGTTGACGCCGAGGAAGCCGAGTTTGCCGGCCTCCAGCCACAGCTCGTCGGTGTGCTCGCCGGCTTTGAGCTTTCGCCGGGTGTACTCGAAGCCGTAGCGCGATCCGAGCTCGGCAACCGCCTTGCGCAGCGCGTGTTGCTCCTCGCTCTCGGTGAAGTTCACTGTTCGTCCTCGATGATCACGCGGACTGACCCGGGGCCCGGCCGCCGCCTGGCGGACCGGCGAATGCCTGGGCGATGTCCAGCCACCCGTCGGCCTCGGCGCCGGTTGCAGTCAGCGCCAGATCGCGGCGGTTTCGCCGCTGCGTGACCAGCAGGCAGAAGTCCAGTGCGGGCCCGGTCACTCGCTGCACAGCGTCGTGCGGACCCCACGTCCAGGTCTGGCCGGACGGCGCCATCAACTCGATGCGAAACGGCTCCGCCGGCGGGGCCGAGCCATGGACCAGGTAGGCGAAGTCGCGGGTGCGCACGCCGATGTGCGCCACCTGCCGCAGCCGCTCGGTCGGCACCCGCAGGACGCCCAGGGTGTCGGCGACATCCTGACCGTGCGCCCAGGTCTCCATCAGCCGGGCCGTCGCCATCGAGGTCGCGCTCATCGGCGGTCCGAACCAGGGCAGCCTGGTCCGCTCTGGGATGGCGCGCAGGGCATCGGCAAGGGCGGCTCGACCCTCACGCCAGCCGGAGAGCACCCGCTCGGCTGGCTGCTGCGCCCGTTCGCGCGCGACCCGGTCGACATAACCGTCCTGGTGCACCGGCATGTCGTCCAGTCGGGCTCGGAAGGACGCGGGATCCGTCGCGGCCAGTCGGGCGATGTCGTCGGTCCAGGCGAGGTGCGCGATCTGGTGGGCGATGGTCCAGCCGGGCGCCGGCGTCGGCGTGGCCCACGCCGCCTCGGAAAGGCCGCCGACGATGGCGTCGAGGTTGTCCGCTTCGACGATCAGGTCGGCCAGCACAGGTGCGAGGTCTGCCACGCGTGGAGCCTGGCACGGACCCCCAGACAGATCAAGCTGGCTGGCTTGTTTTGAGTCCAGTCATCGTGCGAGCGCTCGTAGTGAATCGATGAACGCACCGGCGGCGCTCCCCAGCGCGGCGAAGAAGCGCTCATCGCACGCTTCGACATCGGCGTTGGCGCGGTTGGCCAGCGCCTCGCCGGCCGCCGTAACACGCAGTGCCCGAGCTCGCGCGTCGGACGGATGCGGCTCGCGCGCCACCAGTCCGCGCGCTTCGAGCACGCGCAGCACCTGAGAGGTCATCATCGGATCGGCCGCGGCGTGCCCAGCCAGTGCCTGCTGGGTGATCGGGCCGTCCACATCCAGCCAGGCGAGCGACGCGAGCAGCACGAACTGCACGTGCGTCAACCCGTGTGGTTTGAGCGCGGCGCGCTGCGCAGCCTGCCACCGGTTGCTCACCCGCCACAGCAGCAGCCCCGTGCTGTCCTCCGCGCTGATGTGCGCCGAGGACAGCCGGCGCGTTGCCGAAGTCTTCTTGCGCGGCAACTCAGGCCGCGCGTTCGGCTGCCCGAGCGAGCGCGTCCAGGTCCTGCTGCACGCTGGCGCGCAGGCCCTTGCCAAGACCGAGCAACCACAGCCGCGCCAGCGGACCGCTCATCCGGATCTCGACGTCGACCTCGCAGCCCCCGTCGTGTGCCCTCACCCGGTGATCGAAGACCAGGCGCGCGCCGGCCAGGCGCGAGACGTCCAGGAACTCTTGTCCAGGGACGAGCCGCTCGACGGTGAAGCGCACCTTCGGCCCACCCCTCGGTTTCAGCGTGCCCGTCGTGCCCTGCCCGAACGGACCGTCCAGGCGGACCCACTCGGTGTCGGTGTTCCATTCCGGCCACGTCGCAACGTCGGCCCATCTTTCGAAGAAGGCTCCCGGCGGCGCGGTGGACGAGGTGCGTGCAGCGGTGACGGTTATGGTCATGAAATTAGTATGCGCGCTTACTATCTGGTTGCGCAACCCGGCCGGTTTACCCGCCGCGAATCGGCCACTGGTCCTCATCCGGTTGCGGCCGCTGTTCGGGCGCCGGGGCGATCTTGCGAGCGATGGCCGACACGGCGGCGTGCAGGTCGACGCCGGTCTGGTCGGCGAGCAGGTACACGCCGTAGGCAAGCTCGCCGAGACGATCGGGCCAGAGCGATCCGGGACGGAACGGCTGGCGTCCGCGGCCGGTCTGGCCCGCTACGGTCGCGGCGAGCGTGCCCAACAGCGTCTGCAGTTCGAGCAGCAGGGTAGCGACTGGGGCGTGCAGATCGCCGGCGTCGGCACTCTGCGCGACGATCTGGCCGAGGTCGGCGCGGTCGGGGCTCACGACCGTCGAACCTACTGGCCCTTCGGTACGATCCGACAAAAATCTCTTGTTTGCACCCGATTCGCGCGCAAAAAGGCGCCGCTGCAACCAACCAAACGGGTGCAAACAAGGTGGAAGCGAGGCTCGGCGTGCGCGAAGTTTGCG
>JALZAI010000338.1 GCA_030948475.1 Actinomycetota bacterium | reverse complement strand
TGATCACGACGGGCGGCTCGGGCGCGCTGGCGATCAGCCGCGGACCCGGCGCATGAGCGGGCAGCACGCTGAGCGCCGCCACCTCCCGGGCCCAGCCCTCCCCCGCTGATCGGAACTGCTTGACGATCACGCTCGAGTCGGGCGTGCCGTCGCGCCGCACGGTCGCTCGGCGCACCTCGGACCGTTCCCCGCCGCGCAGTTGCCCAGCGTCCTCCAGCCGCGCGTCCGGCAGCAGCGCCCGGGCCGGTTCCAGCGCGTCCCCCATAGGCGCTGTCTAACACCTCAGCCGGAGGGGGTGAACACCAGGACGGGACGAGCCAGCTCGACGTCCTCGCGCAGCAATGCGATCACCGTTCCATCCGCAGTCAACGCCCCGTACGTGCCGGCGACGCCGTGGCGCTCGATCGCCTGGCCGTGCGAGAGCGCGCGCGCCTCGTGCGTTGCGACTTCCCGCACCGGCATCGCGGCGCGGACGGCCTCGGCGAGCGGCAGTGTGATCGGGTCGCCCAGGCCGGCCAACTCGTCCAGGCTGCGCGCGGTATCCAGACCGAAGGGCCCGACGCGAGTGCGCCGCAACGCGATGAGGTGCCCGCCCACGCCCAGTGCGGCGCCCACGTCGCGGGCCAGCGCCCGCACGTAGGTGCCCGACGAGCACTCGACCAGCACGTCCACGTCGAATAGGTCGGGTGCGGGACGAGCGAAGCCACGCGCCTCGAAGCGCGACACAGTCACCGCGCGCGCGTCCAACTCGACGGCCACTCCCTCGCGGACCCGCTGATAGGAGCGCTGCCCGCCGACCTTGATCGCCGAAACCGAACTCGGCACTTGGGCGATCGATCCGGTGAGCGCTGCCATACCCGTGACCACGTCGTCGGAGGACAGCCCCGCCGCGGACGCCGCGCTCAGCACCTCCCCGTCGGCGTCGTCGGTGACCGTGGCCTGTCCCAGCCGCACGGTCGCGGCGTAGGCCTTATCGGCGAGGACCAAGTGATGCAGCAGCCGGGTCGCCTTGTTCACGCCGAGCACCAGCACCCCCGTCGCCATCGGGTCCAGGGTGCCGGCATGGCCCACCTTGCGGGTGTGGGCGAGCTTGCGCAGCCGAGCGACCACGTCGTGCGAGGTCCACCCGGCCGGCTTGTCGACGATCACCAGCCCGTCGCGTGTCAAGTGCGGACGCCCAGCACGGCCCAGCGCCCGCGCCCGGTTCGCCACACCATCGCGACAAGGCGGACGACGACGAACGCGGTGAGCCCGGCCCATACCCCGCCGATGCCCCAGCCCCAGTGCAGCGCAGCGAGGTTCAGCGGCGCGAACGCGAACACGCCCGCCACCACGGTGACCCCGGCCATGAACGCCACGTCGCCGGCTCCGATGAGCACGCCGTCCAGCGCGAAGACGATCCCCGCGCCCGGCAGCATCCCGACGAACCACGGCCAGAGCAGGTGCGTCTGGTGCAGTACGGCCTGATCGGACGTGAACGCGCGCGGGATCAGCAGCCAGCCGGCCGCGTACAGGCCGGCAAATACGAGCCCGGCGTAGAGCCCCCAGCGCGACACCTGCCAGGCCATCCGCCGGGCCAGGTCGGCGTCGGCCGCGCCCAGCGCGGCACCGACAAGGGACTGGGCGGCGATCGCGAACGAGTCGAGCAGCAGCGCGGTGAACTCCCACAGCTGCAGGCCGATCGTGTGCGCGGCGATCTGCGCGGTGCCCATCCGCGACGCCACGCCGGCCGCGCTGAGGAAGGCGATCTGAAAGGCGAGCGAGCGGACGATCAGGCTGCCTCCCACCTTCAGCTGCGCTCGCATTACCGTCCGGTCCGGACGCACCCGATCGGTCGCTCGCCGCAGCGAGCGAACGAACAGCCCCGCGCCCACTGTCTGCGCCGCGAGATTGGCGAACGCCGAGCCTTGCAGGCCGAGGCCGGCCGGGTAGACGAGCACCGGAGACAACGCCGCCGACAGCGCGTTGGCGGCGAGGACGATGACGACCGGTTCGCGGGTGCGCTGCACGCCCCGCATCCACCCGTTGCCGGCCAGGACGAGCAGGATTCCGGGCAACCCGATCACGGCGATGCGAAACCACGATTCGGCCGCGGCCTGGGTCGATCCCGCGCCCCCGGCCAGCGCGCGGGTCAGTGGTCCGGCGAGGATCTCGCCGAGCACGACCACAACCGATCCGATGCCGAGCGCCAGCCAGGACGCCTGTACACCCTCGTCCACCGCTTCGGTGCTACGTCCGGCGCCGAACCAGCGCGCCGAGCGTGCCGTCGTGCCGTACTCGACGAAGGTGCCGAGCACGGTGAGCAGCGCCATCAGCGCCGCCCCCACGCCGAGCCCGGACAGCGGCACCGAGCCCAGGTGCCCGACCACCGCTGTGTCGACGAGCAGGTAGAGCGGTTCGGCGGCCAGGACGACGAATGCCGAGGCCGACAACGCGAGCAGGCGGCGCGTCGTCGCGGCGTCTGTCGCCGCAGACACTCAGTCCTCGGTCACTTCGCGAGGCTTGCGGTACGGATCGGGTTCCCCGGCCGGCTCGGCGCCGCGCCGGACGGCCTCGACCTCGGCGTCGGCGCGAGCGGCTACTGCCAGCAGTTCGGCGATGTGCTTCGCGTCCTCGGGCAGCGAATCAAGGACAAATTTCAGTGTCGGCGTGAACCGCACCCCGGTCTGCCGTCCCACCTCGCTGCGCAGCACGCCCTTGGCGGACTCGAGCGCCGCCGCCGAGGCGGTGCGGTCAGCTTCGTCGCCGTAGACCGTGTAGAAGATCGTCGCGTCGTGTAGGTCGCCGGACACCCGCACGTAGGTGATCGTCACCATGCCCAGGCGCGGGTCCTTGACCTGCATCTCCAGCATCGTCGCGACGATCTGCTTGATCCGCCCGGCTAGTCGCCGGGCACGTCCGGCATCCACCATTACCTGCTCCTCCTAGTCGAGGTCCTCGTCGTCGAGGATTCTCGTTCGGGCCGACAGCAATTCGATCTCCGGACGGCCTGCGATCAGTCGCTCGCAGGCCTGCAGCACCTCGGTCACCTGAGCATGATCGGAAGCGATCACCGCGACCGACACCTCGACCCGCCGGTGCAACTCGATGTGACCGGTCTCCGCCGCGGACACCGCGAACTTGCGCGCGAGCTCAGCAACGAGCGGCCGTACCACCGACCGCTTGGCTTTCAGTGAATGCACATCACCCAACAGAAGATCACACCGCAACGTCCCCACCACCACTACCTACCTCCACCAGGCACGAGTGCGGTGACCCAACAACGGAGGCGGAGCGACGATGACCGACCCGGAACAAGTAAAGGTTCTCTATGTGCAAGGTCGGTCATCGATGTGCAGCCGGACTCAGCCGCGAGGCTTCTCCCGCAACTCAAACGTCTCGACAACGTCCTCGATCTTGATGTCGTTGAACGAACCGAGACCGATCCCGCACTCGTAACCGTCCCTAACCTCGGTGGCATCGTCCTTGAACCGCTTGAGCGACTCGACGGTGAGGTTGTCGGCGACCACGGTGCCGTCCCGGACCAGGCGCGCCTTGCTGTTGCGCCGGATGACCCCCGAGCGGACGAGCGAACCGGCGATATTGCCGATCCGCGGCACGCGGAACACCTCGCGGACCTCGGCGGTACCGAGCTGCACTTCTTCGAACTCGGGCTTGAGCATGCCCTTGAGTGCCGCTTCGATCTCGTCGATGGCCTGGTAGATGACCGTGTAGAACCGGACGTCGACGCCCTCGCGCTCGGCTGCCTCACGGGCCTTGCCCTCGGGACGGACGTTGAAGCCGATTACCACTGCGTCCGAGGCGACCGCGAGGTTGATGTCGTTCTCGGTTATCGCACCGACCCCGCGGCCGATCACGCGCAGCGACACTTCCTCCTTCGCTTCGCCCATGTCGATGTTGACGAGGGCGTCCTCGAGGGCCTCCACCGACCCGGATACGTCACCCTTGATGATCAGATTCAGCTGCTCGATCCCGCCTTCGGCGAGTGCCTTTTCCCAATCGTCGAGCGAGATCCGGCGCCGCGTCGAGGCCAGCTGCGCGTTGCGTTCCCGCGCCTGGCGCCGGTCGGCGATCTGGCGACCGATGCGGTCCTCCTCGACCACGAGGAACGAGTCACCGGCGCCGGGCACCGAGGTGAGCCCCAGCACCTGCACCGGACGTGCTGGACCGGCCACGTCGACCTTGTCGCCGGTCTCGTCGAGCATCGCCCGGACCCGTCCGAAGGCGTCACCGGCGACGATCGAGTCGCCGATGTTGAGCGTGCCGCGTTGCACGAGCAGCGTGGCCACCGGTCCCCGACCACGGTCGAGCCGGGCCTCAATGACGATGCCCTGCGCGTCCTGGTCCGGGTTGGCCCGCAGGTCGAGCGCGGCATCGGCGGTGAGCAGGATGCCCTCAAGCAGCCCGTCGATGTTGGTGTTGGCGCGGGCCGACACGTCGACAAACAGCGTGTCGCCGCCGTACTCCTCGGCGACCAGTCCGTACTCGGTGAGCTGCTGGCGCACCTTGGCCGGGTTGGCACCTTCCTTGTCGATCTTGTTGACCGCCACCACGATCGGGACGCCGGCCGCCTGGGCGTGATTGAGCGCCTCGACGGTCTGCGGCATGACGCCGTCGTCAGCCGCGACCACGAGCACCACGATGTCGGTGGTGGCAGCACCACGAGCGCGCATGGCGGTGAACGCCTCGTGACCCGGGGTGTCGATGAACGTGATCGGACGGTCCTCGCCCTCGTGCTGGAAGTGCACCTGGTAGGCGCCGATGTGCTGGGTGATGCCGCCGGCCTCGGCCTGCATGACCTTGGTCTGCCGGATCGCGTCCAGCAGCCGGGTCTTGCCATGGTCGACGTGACCCATGACGGTCACCACCGGCGGGCGGGCGACCAGGTTGTCGTCCTCTCCCTCGTCCTCGCCGAAGGTGAGGTCGAAGGAGTCGAGCAGCTCGCGGTCCTCGTCCTCCGGACTGACGACCTGCACCTGGTAGTTCAGCTCGGCACCGAGCAACTGCAGGACGTCCTCGTTGACCGACTGCGTCGCGGTGACCATCTCACCGAGGTGGAACATCACCTGGACCAGCGAGGCCGGGTTGGCGTCGATCTTGTCGGCGAAGTCCGAAAGTGAGGCGCCACGAGGCAGGCGCACCATGTCGCCGTTGCCGCGCGGAACCTGCACGCCGCCGATCGACGGCGCGGACATGTTGTCGAACTCCTGGCGGCGCTGCTTCTTGCTCTTCTTGCCGCGCTGCGGACGTCCGCCGCGGTTGCCGAAAGCACCCGCCGTGGTGGCACCACGGCCGCGTCCACCAGGACCGCCGGGCCGACCGCCGCCCCGGTAAGGACCACCCGGACCACCCGGACCACCGGGTCCACCTGGACCACCGGGTCCACCGGGACCGCCCGGTCCGCTCGGTCCGCCGCCGGCGGGTCCGCCGCGGTAGCCGCCGCC
>JALZAI010000155.1 GCA_030948475.1 Actinomycetota bacterium | reverse complement strand
GTTCCGCCGCATGTCGAGGTTCAGCAGGCTGCGCTGCCCGGCGTACATACGGAAGTGCGAGACCGGATGGCCGTGAGCCACGAACGTCTCGGCCAGGTCCATCGTTTCCAGCAGTTCGAGGGTGCGGGCGTGGACGCTGACGGCCCGGCTCTGCGGCGTCGGTTGCTCGGCCTTGTCGATGATCCGCGTCGGGACGCCGCGGGCCAGTAGCTTCGCGGCCAGGACGAGACCGGTGGGACCTGCGCCGACGATCAAGACGTTGGGTCGGGACGGCTGAGTTGTCATGACGCCACAGTCGGCGCTCGGGGCTATGGCATCGTCCGAAAAACTACGTAGCCGCTACGTATTTCGCGGCATCAGGCCTTGCTGGTGCGCCCAGGCGGCGAGTTGGGTGCGGCTGCGGAAGCCCAGCTTCGTCAGAATGTGGTCGACGTGCACCTCTACCGTCCTGACCGAGACGTACAGCTTCGCGGCAACTTCGCGGTTACTCAGGCCTTGCGCCACGAGGACGGCCACCTCGGCCTCGCGCCGGGTCAGCCCGGGCACCGAGGCGCCCGGACGGTTTTCGGGTTGAACAGCAAGCCCGAGTTCGACCGCCTCGTCGGGCGAGAGCCGGCTGCCCTGACCGAGCAACACCGCGGCGTCGGCTCCGAGCGTGTCGTAGACCGGCGCGAGCCACGCGTCCAGCAGGGTGCGCATCGGCCGCGGTCGATCGGTGTGGTTGACCCGCTCGTATTCGCTGGCGGCGCCGGCCAGCATCAGCGCGACCTTCGGCCGGCCCGCCTTCGCCGCGAGGCCGGCCAGGGCTCCGAGCCCGACCGGGATCGCGAACACTTCACCGATGTCGACGATGGCAGGAACCCCTGCGGCCAGCGCGTCTCGTGCCGCGTCCAGCTCACCCAACTCGATGCGGCACACCCCGAGCAGCTGCAACGCCCGCGCCCCCAGAGCCGGGATCTCGAGCGCAGCCGACAGCTCGGCGCATTTCTCGAACCGTTCAGCGGCCTGCGCGAAGTCCCCGCTTCCCAGCAGGGGCAGGCCCGAAAACCACGTTGCGGCCGCAACGCCGGGCTCGTTACCCGCCGCGGTCTGCAGCTCCAGGGCACGCGCGATGTCGGCCGTTTGGCTGGCGTACTCGCCACTTCCTCCCCTGCTGCGGCCACGGTAGAAGAGCGCGGTGCCCTCGCCGACCAGGTCGCCGATGGCGTGCGCGCGGGCAATGCTGCGCTCCAGCAATGCGTTGGCCAGCGGGTAGTCGCCTTGGTCGGCCGCCAGCCAGGCGAGGCCGTTCATACCTTGTACCCACTCGGGGTCGTCCTCGCCCGCCAGGTCCAGCAGTGTGGTGAGGCGTTGCCTGCCCTCGGAGAAGTGCCCGCGCGCCGACCAGAAGGCGGTGAGCCGGTTGGCCAGCAGCAGGCCAGCACGCGGATCCTGTCGAGCGAACCAGTCCAGGGCGGCGCGGAAGTTGTCGGAATCGAGTTCGAGTAGGTCCAGGCCCCATCGGTCCGGCCAGAGCGGAGGGCGGTCGAGAGCCGCGGCCACCTGCAGGAAGTGCTCGGCATGCGCGGCATGGACAGCGCGCGCCTCGGGCGTCATGCCCAGCTTCTCGGTCGCGAACTCCCGGACGGTCTCGAGCATCGCGTATCGCGGTTCGGCCGGCGCCGGCACTGGCACGGCGGGCACCGCCAGCCGTAGCAGGCCGTGGTCGACGAGCTCCTGCACCGCGTCGATGACCGGCGCGTCAAGAGCGTCCGCGCACGCCGCCTCGAGGCCGGACAGACCGATTCCGCCTCGGAACACCGAGCATGCCGCGAACACGTGTCGCGCCGGCTCGCTGAGCAGGTCATGACTCCAGGCAATCGTTGCGCGCAAAGTGCGCTGCCGGTCCGGCACATCCCGGTCGCGGGCGACCAACAGGCCTAATGAGCGCTCGAGGCGGGCGAGTATCGCATCGGGTGAGAGCGCGGTGACACGTGCGGCCGCCAGCTCGATCGCCAGCGGCAAGCCGTCGAGCCGGGCCAGGATGCCGGCTACGGCGCGGGCGTTGTGATCGTCGATCGTGAATCCGGGCGCCAGAGCGCCGGCGCGGGCGGCAAACAGCTGCGCGGACTCACACACTGCGACCGACCGGGCGGCTGCAGCGTCCTGCTGTTCGGGTAGCCGTAGCGGGGGCAGGGGGAAGAGCTGCTCGCCGACCAGGTGCAACGGAGTGCGGCTCGTGACCACGATCCGCAGTCGAGGGCATTCGGCGAGCAGTCCTTGGACGAACTCCCCCGCCGCGATCACCTGCTCGAAATTGTCGAGTACGAGCAGCAGCTCTAGGTCTGTGATGTATTCGCTGAGGTCATCGAGCAGCGTTCCGCCTCTCGAGTCCTGCATCCCGATGCCCTGTGCGATGGACACCGGTACCAGCACGGGATCTTTGATCGCTGCCAGTGCTACGAAGCGCACCCCGCCGGAAAAGTCCTGGACCGCGCGCCCGGCCAGCGCGATCGCGAATCGAGTCTTGCCGCTGCCGCCAGGCCCGGTCACCGTGAGCAGGCGGTTGGCGGCCAGGAGCTCCCGAGCCTGCGTGAGCTCGGGCTCGCGGCCGATGAAGCTCGTCCTCGGTCGCGGCAGGCGGCGGGTGCTCAGTTGGTCGGCCATCGTCCTCCCGTGCCCCATGCACGCGCACCTCCGATGCTCTCACCGATTCCGGGCCGACGCAGCGGTCCACCACCGCCGCCGAGGACCATGCCGGGGACGGATCACCGACCTAGGAGCGAAGCGACCAGCTCGCGTCGGCTGCGTACATCGAATTTGTCGAACACGCCTTTGAGATGCTCCTGGACGGTGTGCTGCGAGATGTGCAGGGCGGCCGAAATCTGACGGGTGTCGCGACCCTGAAGGACCATCGCGGCGACCCGCTCCTGGGACGGGGTGAGTCCGTGGGCCGCGAATACCATCGACTCGAGCCGGCCGGGGCTCGCCGCTTCGAGGACGATCGCGATCTGCCGCTGCTCCCCGCGCAGCCAGGTGGCACGGATCGCGAGCCACTCACCGGCGGACGTGCGTAGCCGGACCTCAGGTTCCCGGACGCCAGTGGCGGCGTCGTCGCTGCGCCGCACCAGATCGGTTGCCAGGCCCTGCACCACCAATGGCAGCGGGTGAGAGCTGGGCCAATCCTCGTCGCGGATCCGGGCCAGCCAGGATT
>JALZAI010000151.1 GCA_030948475.1 Actinomycetota bacterium | reverse complement strand
GATCTCCATGTTCCACACAAGCAGCGGATGCTCGCCCGGTGGCCGCCCCAGATCTGGCAGAAACGCCGACCACGACGGGCGATCGCCTCACGGGTAACGATCTACAACTGCCGTACTAGGCGCACATAGCGGCGCCCGCGACGCAACTGATAGGCGAGCGCGTCGGCGAGGATGCCTCTGGTGGCGATGTCCAGTTCGCCATCGACGCGCACGCTGACGGAAGTCGCATCCTGGCGCTCGGTCGTGACGAGCAGTGCCCGCGTGCCGACGGCGGAGACGGCCTCACTGACCTCGCTGATCCGATCGGCGAGCGCGGGTTGAGCGGTGGCTGCGAGCAACTCGGCTTCCGCCGCACTGCCGTCAGCTGGATCAAAGGGCGCGGTCATTCCAGGCCCTCCGTCCCGCTGAGGCGCGGTGAATCCCGCGACGGTGCACCGAGAACGGAGCCCAGGGGTGCCGGGCCCGCGTCGACTCCTCGATCCCGCGCAGTATGGACCCCGCTCAACCGATCGGCACGCCAAGGGCCCACACTGACATCCGGATCGTCCGATAACGGGCGAGTATCGGGCCAGACTCGCATTCAGCTCGGGGTGGACCGAGTGGTCTGCTCGCGGACCCGGTGAGCCTTCTCCGCGCGTTCAGTTTCGGTGTCGTCGAGTTTGCGGGTGTCCCGCAGCTCGGCGAAGGGCTCGACGTCTTCGGGCATGCCCGCCTGGATCGCTCGCTCACGTTGCGTTTCGGCGTTGAACTCGGCACCCAGCAAGATGGCAATATTGGTGATCCACAGCCAGACCAAGAAAATGATCACGGTGGCGAGCGAGCCATAGGTCTTGTTGTACGAACCGGAGAACGACACGTAGACGGCGAATAGGCCGGACGCAATCAACCAAACGACGACCGCGATAATCCCGCCGGGGCTGACCCAGCGAAAGCCTGGCTGCTTGACGTTCGGGCTCGCCTTGTACAGCAAGGAAAACATCAGGCTGACGATGACGAGCACGACCGGCCATTTGACGATGTTCCAGATGAGCACAGCCGTGTCGCCGATGCCGAAGGCCTTGCCGACTTGCGTTGCGATCGGGCCGGTGACGACGACCATGATCGCACTCACCAACAGCATGACGACCAGTGCGAGCGTGGTGAGCAATCGCACTGGTGCGGTTTTCCAAATGGGGCGGCCTTCGTCGACCTCATAGATCGCATTGGAGGCGCGCATGAACCCTGCGACGTACCCGGATGCTGACCAGAGCGCCACGACCAGGCCGACGACCGCCGCAATGCCGGCCGTCCCGGCGTTGCCCTGAACCTGTTTGATAACGGTGCTCAGAAAACTGCTCACCCCGCCGGGTGCGACCTGGCCGAGGTTATTGAGAACCTTCTGCGTGGTGGATTTGCCAAGTAGGCCGAGCACGGACACCAGAACGAGCATGCCCGGGAAGATGGCGAGCACACCATAGTAGGTGAGTGCCGCAGCACGGTCGGTCACATCGTCGTGCTTGAACTGCCCGACCGAGCGTTTCAGGACGGCAATCCATCCGGGTTTAGGCATATCGCTCGGCTTCGCCGGCGCCCCGTCTGCAGCAGCCTCGCCGCCCGGTCGGTGCGTGGACTGCCCCGAGTCTCGGGGGCGGGAGTCGGCGGTACTCGCCATGTGTGTGCCCTTCTATTTGAGTTCGCGCTCGGGCTCAGTAGCTCGCCGCTAGTGCTGCAGCGGTTGTGCGACGTCTTCGGCTGACGCCCTGGCGTGGTCGGTGGTTTGTTGGGCGGCATCGGTGGCGCTCGACTTGACCTGGGCGACGGAGTCCTGCAGCGGCTGCTTCAGCTGCTCGGCCATGTCCTGCCCGGTCTGCTTGAGCGGCTCGGTGAACTGCTTGGCTTTTGACTCCGCTTGCCCGGCCAGCTCCTGCTCGGGTGGCGAGGCCGGTGCGAGTGAGGACAGCAGCCAGCCAGCACCAAACGCGATCAGTCCGGCAGCCAGTGGATTGCCCTGGGTCTGATATCGGATAGCGGACGGCGCGGAGCTGGCGGCATCTTTGGCCGACGAGGCGAGCGAGCCGACCGATTCGCCGGCCTGGCGTGTCCGACCGCTATCACCGGCCGAACCCATGACACGCTCGCGCAAACCGGTGGCGCCGCTCTTGATGCCCTCGACGCGCCGACCGACGACCTTGGATGGCGTGACCTTCTCGGACAGCCGGTCCACGTTACTGCTCAGCTCGGTCCGGGTCCGTTCGATGCGGCGCTCAATCTCTTCTGGGGTGCTCATAGCAATCTCCTTTATCGGCTCTTGAGGGCGTCGGGAAGTTCCTGGATCGTCTCGACAGTGCGTTCCGGTTTCGGGTTGACTCGGCGCAGCGTGCTGCGGCCGATCACAAACAAGGCTGCTGAGATGGCGATCCACACCACCGCGACGATGAGCGCCGCCCAGCCCTGGTCCATGACGTTGGCTAGCCCCCACCACAGCGCGTAGGAGAGGAACAGCACCACCATGTAGCCGGCGAAACCAGCTCCGCCCAACATGCCGGCGCCCTTGCCTGCCTTCGACACCTCGGCCCGCACCTCGGCCTTGGCCAGCTCGAGCTCCTGCCGCATCAACGTCGAGAGGTCACGGCTGACATCGCCCAGAAGCTGCCCGACGGACACCTCCCGGATGTCCTCGGTGTGACTAATCGCGGGGTGTTGTGGGTCGGTCACGGTCGTACCCCGCCGGACCCGCCGGCAGCCAGGCCGGACGCCGGCGGTGCGTACTGCCCGGCAGGTGGAAATTCGTTCCGGTCAGTGGCGGGCTGTGCTACCGAATAGCCCGCACCCCCGGTCGAGAGGGATTCGTCCTCAACGGGCACCGGCTGCGTGGACCGCCCAGCGTCGCTGTCGTCCGCATCCTGGCCGTGAACCGCGACGACGCCGCGGGTTAACCGACCGGCCACGACTCCGAGCACCAGCGCGCCGGCCAAGAAGGCGCCGGGGCGTTGCCGACCGAATGAACGTAGCTCCTGCACCAGGTCGCCGGGCTGGCGAGCGTCGAGCCAGGACGCCACGCCACGTGCCCGTTCGCCGGCCTGGGCCACGAGATCGGTGGCCACCCCACTCTGCTCGCTCGTGTGCGACATCGACGAGAGTTCGTCGGCAAGCGACTGCAACTTGTCCACCAGGTTGCGGTGTTGCGCTCCCGCTTGCTCGCTCAGCTGACCGCGGGCTTCACCGACGACGTTGCGTGCTTGCGTCTTGGTCTCCCCGATCACGTCCTTCGCTTTGTCTGACGCAGTGTGGGCTACGTCAGCAGCGGCATCTTTGCTCGCCTGCGCCGCGTCAGTCGCTCGGTCCTTCATCGGCGCGGGGTCGTCGACCGGCGGCTCTGCCGGCGGGCGATCTGTCGGCGCGGGCGCCGTTCCTGTTGGGGTTGATACCGCCGGCGTGACCGCCGGCTCTAGATACTCGCTCATGGTTCCTCCATATATCGGGACTGACGGACCTGGTTTGTGACGGTGCGCTACGGGCCGAGGCTTTGCTGCGCTGATGCCTGTTCGGGCGGCGCAACGATTGCATCCCCGGTCGGTAACGGCGGGACGACCGAGTGCGCCCCCGGATGCGGCTTACAGGTGAAACTTCCCGGTGAAGGTGGAGAGCTAACCGGTTCTGCCGAGAGATTCGGTCGTGGACGAGAATGTCCCGGTATGCGGTGGCAGGACCCGGTCTGTAGGTAGGTGTCCACCCGGTCGAGCAGGTCTCTCAGCCCGGCACGGAACTCGTTTTCGTAGTGCTCCTCGGTCAGGCCGACACGTAACCGGTGGATCGACGGATAGGTTGCCGGATCGACGTCGCCGACGGGGTCGACCCGCTCTCCAGCGTCTTCAGCCCCGTCAAGAGCGTCGCGGTGCTCGCGAGAACGGGTCGGGCTCAACGCTCCAGGAACCGGATCTGCCGGGTCGACCGGATCGGTGCCGTCCGCGGGTGTGTCGGTCTGGAACGAGCCGTCACCCGGCTTGGGGTCGCGTAGAGCCATCGCGCTGGTCTCGAGAAGCAGGTAACCCAGCAGGAAGCCGTTGAAGCTGCGGTAGGTGAACAACACCTGCTGGTCCGTGAAGTTCTCGTCGCGCAGGGCGGTGAGCATCTGCTCGATCCAACGCAGTGAGCGCAGCGGCGGGTTGATCCAGGGGGCTTCGGGCGGGCGCGTCGCGACGAGCGGAAACGCGTGCGGATGCGCCCGAGCATAACGGCGCACTCCCCACGCGAGGCGGGTCAGATAGTCGCGCCAACCGTGGTCCGGCTGCTCAAGCACATCCGGGTCGTTGGTCAGTTCGTCGACGATCCGGTCAACCACCGCGTCGAACAACGTCTCATGACTGGGCAGGTAGCGGTAAAGCGACATCGCGCGCACACCAAGGCGGGCCGCAACCGATCGCATCGACGCCATCGCGATGCCCTGTTCGTCGATCAGACTCACCGCTTCGGTCACGATCCGCTCGGCCGACAGTCCGTGGCCGCGTGCCGACCCGCTATGACCGCCTGTCCCTGACACGACTCTTCGTCCTCGCTCCGTCCTGCCCCAGTGGTCCAAGCCTGCCAGCACGACCCGCTCTGCGCTCGGGATGACCTGCGTGTCCGGCAAGCACCGCGCGGTGGACGTACCCACACGACACCACACCCATGCGTAGTGCAGCGCATCACGGTCAGCTGTCACCGAGTCGGTACCGGCGACGACGATCTTGGCGGTACCGAGGTCGGATCGACCCGTCCCGGACGTGGCATCTTTGGTCTATGCAAACGGTGTTCGAGGCCGTGGGCGGTGCCGAGGGTCTGCTGGGACTGGCCGAGGCATGGCATGCCAGGGTGATGGCGGACGAGGTGGTCAGCCACGCGTTCAGCCATGGGTTCCATCCTGAGCACAGCGAGCGGCTTGCCGCCTATTGGGCGGAGGCGCTCGGCGGCCCGGACAGCTACTCACAACATGCCGGCGACGAGACCTCGGTGGTGCGGATCCACAGCAGCAACGGACAACACGACGAGATGGACCGTCGAGCGATCGACTGCTTCGATCAGGCACTGGACGATATCGGCCTCGCTCGCGACCAACGAGTGCGACAGGTGCTGCACGACTACTTCGCCTGGGCAACCATCACGACGATGTCCCGATACCACCGGTCCGCAGATGACGTCCCGGACGGACTGCGGATCCCTATGTGGTCATGGGACGGACTCGTGGCCGGTGCGGGTCCTGACGACCTCTGATCGAACGACAGCTCGCCGCGTGCCGCGTTGGGCCTGCGTTTTCCGCCCGAACAGGGCTACTCGCCGAGGGTGCGGTAGAACTCGCGGCGCAGCTCGTCGAGCTTGGCGACGGCAGCGCGTTGCTGCTCCTCGCTGGCTTCGCTGGCGTACTGGCGCAGGACGGCGAGGAGTTTGCCGGTGGCCTGGAACAGCTCACCAGTAGGGCCGAGCGGTCCCTGGTCGGTAAGGCCGTTCCAGGTGGCGGCCAGTTTCTCGGCGTGTTCGGTGACGTAGGCCTGGCCGGTGTCGGTGAGCTGGTAGTCACTTCGCGGGGCGGCGGTGTCGACTGCGGTGATGAGCCCTTCATCGACGAGCTGGGCCAGGGTCGGGTACACCGAACCCGGGCTCGGTTTCCACGCGCCGTTGCTGTGTTCGGTGATGGCCTGAATCAAGGCATAGCCGTTGGCCGGTGACTGAGCGAGCAGCGACAAGATCGCGGCTCGAATGTCGCCCTTGCGGGCACGCCGACCGCGCGGGCCGCCAGGCCCGAAACCGGGGCCGAAGCCACGGCCGCGTCCGCCGCGTGGCCCGAAGCCGGGAGCAAAGGGGCCTGGGCCGAAGCCGCCGTGATGGTGACGACGCCCGCCGAAGCTGCTGTGACCGCGAGTTCGGTGTCCGTGCCGGCCGGGAGGGCCGCCGCTATCGGCCTGGTCGGTGTCGTACTGGTTGGTGTTGGTGTTGGTGTTGGGGCTGTGCATGGTTGGTGTCCTTTCCAGACATCGGAACCCATCACTGTGATGCGTTACGATATATCGAAACCGAACGTTGCGCGAGTCTATTCCCAGGGCCGCACAGTTCGTCAGCCAACTCCTGTGCGGTCCCTCAGACGTCACGAGTTCCGTAATCCGTCACACAATCGCTCGAGGGCCGCGCCGGTGCAGTCGACGTGCGCGCTGATCCGCAGCACCGCAGCCGCGAGATCGAGAGGCGCGCGGGCCGGGCCGCAGGCCGTGGTGAGCACCCGGTACTCCGCGAGCAGGCGGGCACGCGTGGCGGCTACATCTTGGCCGTCGCACGGTCGGATCGCGGTGATCGCACCGGTCCCTGCGCCGACGACAGCCCAGCCCGGGACCTGCGAGATCGCCGCGCGGGTGAGGCGGCCCACCTCGGCAAGGCGCGCAGTTACTCGCTCGGGGCCGGACGCGACGTACTCGGACGCGGCCACGGCCAACCCGACCCGCCCGGCGACGTGCGCTTCGTGCGGTTCCAGATAGGCGACCGGTGGCAGGTCGCGGGCCATCATTGCCGGGCGAAGCACCCGCAAGGTGTCCCAACGCCGCTCGGCGATGCCGAGTAGGCCAATGCCGCGCGGGCCGGTGAGCCACTTGCGGCTGACCGCGTACACGGCGTCGGCACCCGTCGCGGTGTCGACCTGGCCGAGCGCCTGTGCGGCGTCCACCCAGAGCGGGACACCAGCGGCCGCGCAGACCCGCGCGGCGGCGGCGACCGGCTGGATCAGGGAGCGGTGTGAGGT
>JALZAI010000146.1 GCA_030948475.1 Actinomycetota bacterium | reverse complement strand
GCCCACGACCGCGAGGACGGGCGGCGCGTAGCGAGCCAGCTTGGTAGGCCCGACGCCGGAGATCTGCGACAGCGCACCACGCGAGGACGGCCGCGAGTCGGCGATCGCGACCAGGGTGGCGTCGCTGAACACGACGTAGGGGGGCACCTTCTGCGACTCGGCCTGGTTGCGCCGCCAGGCTCGCAGCCGAGCGAACAGTTCGGCGTCAGCAGCCTCGGGCGCGACGGCGCGCTTCTTGGCCGGCTTGGGATCATCGGGCGCGGCGTACGGACGGAGCCCGTCGAGGAAGCGGCTGGGACGGCGTCCGCGCCGCTGCCCCGGACTGCGCGCCAGCGCCCACGAGAGCGCGAGGCGTTCGCGCGCTCGAGTGATGCCGACGTAGAGCAGCCGGCGCTCCTCGGCGATCTGCTCGTCGGTCGTGGCGTGCTGGATCGGCAGCATGGTGTCGGTGAGGCCGACGAGGAAGACGGCATCCCACTCCAGGCCCTTGGCCGAGTGCAGCGAGGCGAGCGTGACCCCCTGAACGGTCGGCGCGTGCTGAGCCTCGGCTCGGCCGTCCAGCTCGGCGACCAGGTGAGCCAGCTGGGCGTCCGGCACGGCTGCGGCGAGGTCGTCGGCGAGGCCGACGAGCGCGGACAGCGACTCCCACCGCGCGCGGGCCGCTCCTCCCGCCGGTGCGGCGTCCTCGTGCCATCCCATGGTGGACAGCACCGATCGCAGCGCGTCCGCGAGGAGGTCGCCGTCCTGACCGGCTCGCGCGGCACCACGCAGCAGCAGCCTCGCCTCGCGGACCTCGGGACGGTCAAAGAAGCGCTCACCGCCGCGCAGCACGTACGGGACGCGCGCATCGGCCAGCGCTTGCTCGTAGACCTCGGACTGGGCGTTGATCCGGAAGAGCACCGCGATCTCGGCAGCCGGGGTGCCGCTCTCGATCAGGCGGGCACACTCGCGCGCGACCTCAGCGGCCTCGCCGGGTTCGTCGTCGAACTCCGCGAAGCTGGGCTCCGCTCCGGCCGCGCGTTGGCCGATCAGGGTCAGCTTGGCGCCCGTCCCACCTCGGACGAGGCGGTTGGCCAGCTCGACGACCTGCGGGGTCGAGCGGTAGTCGCGCTGCAGCCGGACCAGGACGGCCTCGGGGAAGCGGCGGCGAAAACCCAGCAGGTGCTGCGGTGTCGCCCCGGCGAAGCTGTAGATCGTCTGGTTGGCGTCGCCGACGACGCACAGGTCGTCGCGTGCGCCGAGCCAGGCGTCGAGCAGGCGCTGCTGCAGCGGCGAGACGTCCTGATACTCGTCGACGACGAAATGCCGGTAGCGTGCCCGGATCTCGGTGGCGACGTCGCGAAACTCCTCGATCGCACCAGCCATGATCATCAGCAGGTCAGCGAAATCGACGACGCCGGCGCGCCGCTTGGTCTGCTCATACTCGGCGAAGACCTTCGAGACGGTCTCCGGCGCCACCGGCGTCTCGCGTCCGGCCTGCCGGGTCTGCTCGGGGTAGGAATCGGGAGTGGCGAGCACGGCCTTGGCCCAGTCGATCTCGGCGGCCAGGTCGCGGACCTCGGTGCGGTCCGAGCGCAGCTGCAGTCGCGCCGCGGCGTTGGCGACGAGCCGGAGCTGGTTGTCGACGACGGCGGGCATCGCGCCGCCGAGCACCCGCGGGGCGAAGTACTGCAGCTGCCGCAGCGCGGCTGCGTGGAACGTGCGGGCCTGCACGCCCGGCGCGCCGAGCGAGCGCAACCGGGTGCGCAGCTCGCCCGCAGCGCGGGCGGTGAAGGTGACCGCGAGCAGCTGTCCGGCCGGCACGGCGCCCGACCGGGTCTGATAGGCGATGCGGTGCGTGATGGCGCGTGTCTTGCCGGTGCCGGCTCCGGCCAGGATGCACACCGGGCCACGCACCGCCAGCGCGGCAGCGCGTTGCTCCGGATCCAGCCCCGCCAGCACCGCGTCCGCGTCCGCCACGTCCGCTGATCCTGCCAGCGCCCTCCGACAGCTGTTCCCGCCTACCGGAATAGCGCGCGGCACCCGCGGGTTGGAGCGGGCATGCTGACGATGTACACGACCACGTGGTGCGGGTTCTGCTCGCGGCTCAAGTCCCAGCTGCAGCGCGAGGGGATCGACTATGCGGAGGTCAACATCGAGCAGGACCAGTCCGCGGCCGAACTCGTGATGAGCGTGAACGGCGGCAACCAGACCGTCCCCACCCTGGTGTTCGCCGACGGCCGCGCCCTGACCAACCCGAGCGTGGCAGAGGTTAAGGCCCAGCTCGCCGCATGACCGGCGGCGCTTATGTGTCGCTGTCTCCGGAGGCACTCGGCGAGCGCCTCGCCGAGCGCCTCGCGACGTGCCCGGCGACGGTGCGTGTTGCCATCGACGGAGCGCCGTGCGCCGCGCCGGATGGCTTGGCCGAGGCGCTCGTCGGACCGCTCCGTCAGCGCGGCCGGCCCGTGGCGCATGTGCGCGCGGCGTCCTTCTGGCACGACGCCTCGCTGCGATTCGAACACGGCAAACAGGATGCCGACTCCTACCACGACTGGCTGGACGCCGGCGCGCTGCGCCGTGAGGTTCTCGATCCGGCCGGTACCTCGAGAAGCTACCTTCCGTCACTGCGCGACCCGGAGACCAACCGGGTCACCCGCGCTGAACCGCAGGGCGCGCCCGAGGGCACCGTGCTGCTGGTGAGCGGCCCGCTACTGCTTGGACTCGGCCTGCCCTTCGACATCACCGTCCACCTCGCTGTCTCTCCCGCCGCCCTCGCCCGCCGCACCCCGGCGCACGAAGCCTGGACGCTGCCGGCCTTCGACCGCTACCAGGCCGAGGTGCGTCCCGCCGAACAGGCCGACATCGTGGTTCGGCTCGACGACCCGAAGCACCCGGCGGTCGACGGCCTGCGCTGATAGTTCGGGCAACGAACCATCCCGTAGGCTCGGGATCATGACGACCCGCAGCCAGCGCATCGACGCGGTCCGGGCCTTGGCACGCGTGTCCCGACTGCTCGAGCACGCGTCCGGCGAGCTGAGCCTGAGCCACTACCGCGTCCTCGCGGCCGTCGCCGACGGGGACGAACGCGCGTCGCGCGTCGCGCGGCGCCTGGCGCTCGGCAAGCCTGCAATCAGCGCGTCCGTGGAGGCATTGTGCCGACGCGGCCTGCTGGCCCGCGAGGGCGTGGCGGGTGATCAGCGAGCGAGCGCCCTTCGGCTGACCAACGCCGGCAAGCGCGCGCTCACCGAGGTCGAGACCGCGCTGCTTGCCCGACTGGACGCGGTCCTGGAGCACACCCGAGATCGGCGCGCGCTCGTCACCGCCCTTGCGAACCTGGGCGAGGCGCTGGACGGTCTCGCCGACGAGCGCCTTGCCCAAGCCGCGCGATGAGCCGGGAACCCGGCTGGATCCGGCGGCTTTGGGGCTACCTTATGCGGCACCGCCGCAACGTCCTGCTCGCCGTAGGCGCCGCGATTGTCGGCAGCGCCTCGCAGGCCCTGGTCCCGCTGATCGCGCGCGAGATCGTCGACGGTGTGATCGTCGCGCGCGACGCCGCCCTCTGGCCGTGGCTGCTGCTGCTCATCGCGAGTGCCGTGCTCACCTTCGCACTCGCCTACGTGCGCCGCTACTGCGGCGGTCGGGTCGGCTTGGGCGTCCAGTACGACCTGCGCAACGACATGCATGACCACCTGCAGCGCATGGATCTGCAGACGCTGAGCCGGCTGCCCACCGGCCAGCTCGTCTCGCGCGCGAACTCCGACTCCGCCCTCGTCCAGGGTCTGCTGAACTTCCTGCCGCTGGTAACCGGCAACCTGCTCGGGATGCTCGTGTCGCTGGCGATCATGCTGGTGCTGTCGCCGCTGCTGGCCCTGCTCGCGGTGCTCGTGCTGCCGGCGCTGTTCGCGGTGTCCTACCGGATGCGGCGCCGCGTCTTCCCCGCGACCTGGGACGGCCAGCAACGCGAGGGCGACATTGCGCAGATCGTCGACGAAGACGTCACCGGAGTACGCATCGTCAAGGCGTTCGGTCAGGAGCAGCGCGAACTGGAACGACTCGTCGCCGCGGCCGGGAAGCTGTACGGCTCGAGAATGCGCGCGACCCGGCTGCAGGCGCGGTATCAGCCGCTGCTCGAAGCGATCCCGGTGCTCGCGCAGGTCGCCATCCTCGCGCTCGGCGGGTGGCTGGCGCTGCACGACCGGATCACCATCGGCACGTTCCTGGCTTTCTCCAGCTACGTCGGGCAGTTCGTCGCGCCGGCAAGGCAGCTCGCCGGCGTGCTCACCGTCGGCCAGCAGGCGCGCGCCGGGGTCGAGCGGATCTTCCAACTGCTCGACCTGCGGCCCACGGTCACCGACGCCCCGGACGCTGTGCAGCTACCCGACCTGCGCGGTGAGATCGCGTTCGAGGGCGTGCACTTCGGCTACCGGGCACAGGAACCGGTATTGCGCGGGATCGACCTGCGCATCGCCGCCGGTGAGCGGGTCGCGATCGTCGGCCCGAGCGGCAGCGGCAAGTCGACACTCGCCGCGCTCGTCGCCCGGTTCCACGATCCGGATCAGGGCACGGTGCGGATGGACGGCCACGACCTGCGCGCGGTCACCCTGGGCTCACTGCGTCGGGGTATCGCCTACGCCTTCGAGGACAGTTTCCTGTTCTCCGACAGCGTGGGCGCCAACATCAGCTACGGACGGCCGGAGGCGAGCGACGTCGAGGTCGAGGCCGCCGCGATCGCAGCCGAGGCCGACGGATTCATCCGCGAGCTGCCCGACGGCTACGGCACGGTCATCGGCGAGCGCGGGCTGACCCTGTCCGGCGGACAGCGCCAGCGCATCGCACTCGCGCGGGCGATTCTCGCCGACCCGCGGGTGCTCGTGCTCGACGACGCCACGAGCGCGGTGGACGCGCGAACCGAGCAGGCGATCCACACCGTCCTGCGCGGCTTGCTCGCCGATCGCACCACGCTGCTGATCGCGCACCGGATGTCGACGTTGCGCTTGGCCGATCGCGTTGTGGTCCTGGACGAGGGCCGCGTCGTGGCGGACGCGACGCACGACGAACTCGTCGAGCTCAGCGCGTTCTATCGCGGCCTGCTCGTCGGACTCGACGACGACGCGGCGGCGCAGGCCGGCGACCGCATCGAGGTGCTCGCCGAGCTCACCGCGCCGCCCACCGTGACCGCCGCGGCATGGCGGCCCGCGCAGCGCAACGGCAGCACCGGCAGCACCGGCAGCACCGGCAGTGCACCCAGCCACGGTG
>JALZAI010000113.1 GCA_030948475.1 Actinomycetota bacterium | reverse complement strand
CCGCCCGTCCTCGCGGTCGTGGGCGGCGCCGACCCGAGCGCCGTTGCGGCGGTCGAGGTGTCCTAACGCGCAGCCAGCGCCGCTCAGAGCTCGCTGTCCGGCGACAGCGACGTCCGCGGGACCAGCGCGATCACCAGCGCCGACACCATGATCAGCACAGCGGACACGAGTAGCGCCAGGTGCAGACCGTTGCGAAACGCTGCCTTGGCCTGATCGACGAGCGACTTGATCAAGGCCGGTGGGTGCGCGATGTCCAGCCCGGCCGCCTGACTGCCCCCGGTCTCGAGCAGGTCGAGGATGAGCTTGCGCGTCGCCGCGCCGACTCCGCTGCGGCTCAGACTCTTTCCGAAGTCGCTGGTGAGGTGCGCGTTGACGATCGCCCCGAGCACAGCGACGCCGACCACGGAACCGAGCTGGCGCGCGGTGTTGGTCGCCGAGGCTGCCATGCCCGACCGGGCCGCCGGGACGTGGCCGAGCACCGCCGCCGTCAGCGGCACCACCGCGATCCCGAAGCCGAGCCCGGCGACACCCAACGCGACTGACAGCGCGGCGAAGCGGGGGTCGGCGTCCAGGATCGGACGCGCCGCCACGATGCCCGCCGCGCTGAGCACGCACCCGCCGATCATCGGCAGGCGCGGGCCCACACGTGCGACCCAGCGTCCGGAACCCAGCGACCCGAGCACGATCGTGATCGCCATCGGCGCGAACATCGTGGCCAGTTGCCCGCCGGAGTAGCCGATGGCCACGTCCAGGTACAGCGCGGTCAGGAAGAAGATCGAGAACACGCCGAAGTACGTGGCGAAGGCAACGAACAGCGCACCCGCGATGGCCGGGTCGGCGAGGTAGCGCAGGTCGAGCATCGGGCTCAGCGCGCGCCGCTCGACCGCCACAAAGGCCAATAGGCACACACCGCTGAGCACGAACAGCCCGACGATCCACGGCGCGCTGTACCCGGCGTATTCGCCGCTGATCCCGGCGTAGATCAGGCTGCCCAGCAGCACAGCGCCGAGCACGAATCCGGCCACGTCGAGGCGCCCCTCCTGCGGGTCGGCGCTGTCGGGCACGTAGCGCAGCGCCGCGCCCAGCAACACCACGCCGAGCGCGAGGTTGAACCAGAACACCGCTCGCCAGCCGTCGAGGCCGACCAGGGTCCCGCCGATCACCGGACCGAGTGCGAGCGACAACCCGGAGATCGCCGCCCAGGCGCCCAGCGCTCGCGCCCGCTGGGTGCGCTCCGGGTAGATCTGGCGGATCACCGAGAGCGTCCCCGGCTCGGACGCCGCGGCACCCACGCCCATCAGCGCCCGTCCCGCGATCAACCAGGCGACACTTGGCGCGAGCGCGCAGAGCACCGACGCGCCGCAGAACACCACGATTCCACCGACCATGATCCACTTACGCCCGAGCCGGTCGCCCAGTGTGCCCGCTGCCAGCATCAGGCTGGCGAAGACCAGCGAGTACGCGTTGACGACCCACTGCAGCGAGATCACGCCCGCACCCAGGTCGTACTGGATGTCGCCTAGCGCGACGCTGACGATCGTGGTGTCCAGGAAGGTGAGGAAGAGGATCGCGAGGACGCTCGCCAACGTGGCGCCCCGCCGCGGCGCGACGACGGTCCGCGCCGTACTCATGCCCGGTCGCACGGCCTCAGCTTGGCAGCGCCGTGACGCTGCCGTCGTCGCATACGGACGGAGCGTCGCGTTCGAGCGTGAGCAGATTGCAGAAGGTCTTCGCCGCGACCTTCCAGCGTCCGTCCTCGCGCACGGCCCAGCCGGAGCTCGGAAGCTCAAGACCGCCCGAGGTCACCGTGAAGGCGACCGTCGCGACATTCGGCCCGGTCTGGCGCACCGCCTGCACGGTCGCGCTCGCTGTGGCCGCGGACGTCTTGTTGGCCTCGGCCTCGAGTGTCTTGGCGAATTTCGGACCGTGCTGCAGCACCGTCTGCGACTGCGCGGCGGTGGACCGACTGCTGAAGAAGCGGGTGTACGCCTCGGTCACCGCGGCGGTGGTCTGCGCGCTTGCCCTCGGCCGGCTCGTAACAGGCGCGTCGGACGAGGACGGCGACGGGGATGTGGCGGGAGTGGGCGACCCGCACGCCGACAGCACGACGCCGGCCGCCGCAAGCACCAGCATTCGGCGCATGTACCGGTCGCCTCCCGGGGTCGTGGCGAGAATGACCAACTGTCGGTGTCCTTTCTACGCGCCTCGCTTCGGACGTCCCGGCGGGCGATGCCGGTGCACCGGGAACATTCGCCCCGTGGTTTTGTTTATTCCCTTGCATGCGGCTTCTAGGCTTCGTTACCCTGCACAGGCGCCGCCCGCGAGTGCGGTACCGACGACCGACCTGAGCGAGAGAGGGGCCCCAGATGACGGCTACCACCACCGGCACGACGGGTGTCCGGCTCCCGCGCGGTTGCTCGCCGCTTGCCGTGCCCGGCCGCGGAACCGCCGTCGTGTCCCACGTGATACAGCCGAACTTCGGCGCCGACGCGCGCGTTCGTATCCCCAACCAGGCGGACCCACCTCGAGGAGAACTTCGCTGAGTGCCACTCGGCGACTGGCTCCTCGAGGCCGCGGCTCCCAGATTGGGAACCGCGGCCTCGTTGTTTGTCCGCCATCCACCAACCAGCCGACGACAGAGAACAACGCCCAACCAGCAAGGAGGTGACCCCGCCATGTTGACCAGCTGCGCGGGTGCGGACCTCATCGCCGAGCAGTTGCTCGGGGTGGAGCCGCTCGATCCGCTCTCGAAGCAGTGTCCCGACGACGTGCCGTGCCGCGTCGAGGACGCCGAACTCTGGTTCGCCGAGACCCCGGCCGAGCTGGAGCGAGCCAAGGCGTTCTGCGGCGACTGCCCGGCCCGAATGGCATGCCTGTCCGGCGCGCTCGAACGTCACGAGCCGTGGGGGGTCTGGGGTGGCGAGATCTTCGAGCGCGGCTCGATCGTCGCCCGCAAGCGTCCGCGCGGCCGTCCGCGTAAGGGCGAGCGCCCTGCGGTGGCCGCCTGATGCGCGCCATCGGAGCACAGCACCGAGTCCCGACCGAACTCGGTGGGGTTCAGGTGAATCGCACCAACTCGACACACTCTCTGAGGAGCACCGAAATGTACACACTGCATGAAGCCCTGGCGCGGGAGCATCAACTCCGGCGCGAGCGCGAAGCCCGCCACTACCGGCTGGCGAACGAACTGACCGCGGAGCGGCGCTGGCGCTATCTCGAGCGCCGGGCGCACGCCGCCCACAAGCTGCACGCCGAGCGTGCCCGCCGGGCGGCCCAGGCCACGTCCCTCGCGCAGTAACGCAACACCCAGATCGACGGCCGCCGGATCACCTGATCCGGCGACCGTCGATGTGTTATCACCAGAGCTGGTCGAGCTTGGCCTCGATCGAGCGAACGTGGGCGCGGGTGCACGACGGGCATATCCAACGCGTGCGTGCACCGCCGCGCGCCTCGACGAGGTCGGCGCACCAGGCGAGCGGTGGATCGCCGTCTCCGTGCGGATCAGCGACGCGTCCGCAGATCGCGCACGTCTCACCCACGAACTCATGCCTACGCAGGAGTGGCTCGCTCGTCCAGCGGCCCACAGCCCGACTGCTGATCAACCGCGAAGCCCGGTTGCCACTTCTCCGCGAGCTGCCGGTACGGAGCGGTGGCGCCGAGCTGGCAGAGCACCCCGATCGAACCCATGGTCACCCGATGGATGAGCAGGTAGGACGGCGGCAGGTTGAACAATCGCCCGACCTTGGCCTCCTCGCTGCGGGGGTCGCCTACCCGCGCAGCCTGACCCCGCATCCATTCGCGGGAGAAGGTGAACTGCGCCTCGCGCAGCGGCTCGACGATCGGACCCAGGTAGTCCATGACCTGGCGGGCGTCCACAGCGATGCCCTCGCGGATGAATCCCTGCTCGCGCATGATCCGCAATACGGCGGTGGCGTCGCGGTCGACGGCCGCGCGGGTGAGCTGCCCCAACGGTTTCGGAGATCCACCGGGCAGTCGCGCCACCGCACCGAAATCGAAAACGCCGAGGCGGCCGTCGGCGAGGATGCGGAAGTTGCCCGGGTGCGGGTCGGCATGCAGCATTCGGGCGCGCTGCGGGGCCGAATAGTGCAGCAGGACGAGCAGCGAGCCAGCTTTGTCACGTTGCTCGACGGTCCCGCTGGCGATGATTCGCGACAGCGCCGTCCCGTCCATCCAGTCGGTGACCATCGCCTTCGGTGCGCTGGCGATCACCCGGGGGACGGCGATGTCGGGGTCGTCGGCGTAGGCGGCGGCGAACGCGCGCTGCGCGTCGGCTTCCAGGCTGTAGTCGAGCTCCTCGAGGACGCGATCCTTGAGCTCGGCGAGCAACGGCTTCACCTCGAGACCGGGCGACACCCGGGAGAACAGCCGGGCCATGCGCGAGAGCTGGGTAAAGTCGGCCATCAGAGCCGGTCCGGCCCCCGGGTACTGCAGCTTGACCGCGACTTCGCGTCCGTCCGCCCAGACGGCGCGGTGCACCTGGCCGATGCTGGCCGCAGCAGCGGGGCGGTCGTTGAAGGACTGGAAGCGGCTGCGCCAGGTTCGTCCGAACTGCTCGTCGAGGACGCGGTGCACGGTAGCCACCGGCATGGGCGGAGCGGCCTCCTGCAGCCGGGTGAGCGCTTCGCGGTAGGGCGCCGCCGTCTCCTCCGGCAAGGCAGCCTCGAACACCGACAGCGCCTGGCCGAGCTTCATCGCCCCGCCCTTGAGTTCGCCGAGCACGGTGAACAACTGCTGCGCCGTGCGCGCCTGCAATTCAGCGGCCACCTCGTCCGACGAGCGGCCAGTCATCCGCTTGCCCAACCCCATCGTGGCGCGGCCGGCTACGCCGAGCGGCAAGGACGCCAGCCTGGCGGCGCGCGCGCCTCGGCGCTGCGGGATATCGGCCACGGGCGTCATTGTGCCCTCTGGACCGGCGATGCCGCCCGCGAACCCGCGGGCGGACCGTCGAAATCGTGCGACCAGACCCGATCATGGGCACGGATCTCAGCTGATCATGCAGGGGCAATCCGGGTGTGGCGGCCAGGTTCGGCGCCGCACCCGGATGTCGGGCGGGTGCATCTCGAGGGTGCCCTCGATGGTCTCGGGGCGGCCGCCGTCGAGGAAGCTCAGTGCCTGCATCGCGGCGATGCCGGCCACGACGGCCGCGACGGCGACCTGGGACGACGAGGTCGCCCGGTGCGGTTGCGAGAGCTGGACGGCGAGAGCGTCCCAGGCCGGATCGCGGTCGCGGCGGTGCAGGTCGGCGCAGCCCAGGCAGCTGGTCAGGCCGGGGATGACCAGCGGTCCGACGACGCCGTTATCTGCGCCCAGGCGCACAAGCAAGTGCGCGCATTCACGGGCATGCAGGCCCGCACGGCGATCCGGATCGAGCGGCTCGTCGAAGCCGAGCACGACCAGGTCCGGACGATCACCGAGCGGCGGAGGTGCGGTGTCGGACTCCGGCGCGGCCCGCAGCACCGCGCCGGCGGTGGCGTGGTCGAACCTGGTGCCCTCGTCGGACGTGCGCAGTCCGCCCGGCAGGGCTTGGTGCAGGCGGACCGTCCCGTGCTCGAGCGCGTGCACCCGCCCGACCCCGGCCGCGGCGAGCAGCGCCCCCACTTGCGGTCCGGCCCGACCCGATCCGTGGATCGCGACGGTGCACTGTGTGCGGGCGTTGAGTACCTCGGCGGCGCGCTCACCGTGCTCGACGCTGAGGGCCGCCAACTCGGCAGCCAGGCGCGGCGCCGGCGGCGCGCGGCGCGGGTCGTCCTCGATCGTGGTCGCCGGCCAGAGGAAGCCGCTCTCGACCAGGGCGGCCTGCAGGCGGACGGTATCTGTCGGTGCAGCCGCTGTGCCGCGCCCGACCAGGTGCCCGACGCTAGGCGCGGTGACCCCATCGATCCGCACGCGGCGCATACCGGACTCGATCTGGACCGCGTGCTCGGAGCGCCACAGCAGGCGCGCCGCCGGGCCCAGGAACGTATCCACGACAAGCACCGTCGCACGGCATGAACCCATCGGGCGGTTATCCACACCCTCGATCTGGGACGTGACGCCGCTCCAAACGCCAGATGTCATCTGGGTAAACCTGAAGTCAAAGTCCACACCTGTGGACAGGTCTGTGGACGGTCGGACAGTCAACATTCAGCGGCGTCGTTCGCCGAAGTTGTCGGTGCCGGCCGATAGGTTGCCAGCATGAGCGAGGCTTGCCGAGCGATTTGGTGGCATTGCGTCTCCGCATGGCCGCCTGGAGCGATGCGAGGACGGGCATGAGCGAAGGGGCCGTCGGCGACGTGGTCGTGCGGCGTAGCGCACGGCGGCGCCGAACGGTCTCGGCATACCGCGATGGCGGGCAGATCGTCGTTATGATCCCCGGGCGTTTCACGCGTAAGGAGGAAGCGGAGTGGGTCCAGCGCATGGTCGCTCGGCTCAGCACAACGCCGCGCGAGCTCGCACGCGGGGACACCTCGCTGGCGCAGCGGGCCGAGCAGTTGTCCGCCTGCTACCTGGGCGGACGAGCTAGGCCGAGCACCGTGCGATGGGTCAAGCCGATGCGTACCCGATGGGCGTCCTGTACGCCGTCGGAGAGCACGATCCGGCTCTCCCAGCGGCTGCAGGACATGCCTGCGTGGGTGCGTGACTACGTCCTGGTCCATGAACTGGCGCACCTGATCGTGCCGGGACACGGTCCCGACTTCTGGGCCCTGGTGGGGCGCTATCCGCGCACCGAACGGGCCCGCGGCTACCTCGACGGGGTTAGCGCGGCCGCGCAGCTCGACATCGGCGCCGACCTGGCTGACGACGTCGAGGACTGACTAACCGTCCGCGTCCGGCTTGTGCAATCCCTTCGAGGCGTCGTCCTCGGGGGCAGCGTCGCTCGGGGCGGTGAGGCCACTGTCCAGACCGAGGGTTTCGGCGAAGCCGAGCGGATCATCCAGGTCGTCCGCCGTAGGCAGCAGATCCGGATGGCCCCAGATGCCGTCGCGTCCGGCGACGCCGTGCTTGTCCGTGACGCTCCACCACAGCGCAGCGGCCTCGCGCAGTCGACGCGGACGCAGCTCCAACCCGACCAGGGTGGCGAAGGTCTGCTCCGCTGGTCCGCCGCTCGCGCGACGGCGTCGCGACGCTTCCCGCAGCGCGTCGGCACCAGGCATCCGCTCGCCTGCCGCAGCGGCGACGACCGCGTCCACCCAGCCTTCGACCAGCGCGAGCAGCGTCTCCAGGCGGCGCAGCGCGGCGTGCTGCTCGGGAGTCTGCTCCGGCTCGAACAGCCCGCCCGACAGCGCCTGCTGGACGCTCTCGGGGTTCGACGGGTCCACCTCGCTCATCGCCCGCTCGATCGCGGAGAGGTCCACACTGATGCCGCGAGAGTAGGACTCGACGCTCGCCAGCAGCCGCTGCCGCAGCCACGGCACGTGCGTGAACAGTCGTTGGTGGGCGGCTTCGCGCAGCGCGAGGTAGAGCAGCACCTCCTCGCCGGGACGCCCCAATCCCTCGCCGAACGCGACGACGTTGGCCGGGACGAGCGCGGCGACGCCGTCCGGGCCTAGCGGGACGCCGATGTCGGTCGCGCCGACGACCTCGCGGGCCAGGCCGGACAGGCCTTGGCCGACCTGGGCGCCGAACATCACGCCGCCGATCTGATTCATGATCCCGGCGATCGGCAGGTTCCCGGCCATGCCGCCGAGGGCGCCCAAGCCACCGAGGCCGCTCAAGCCACCGAGGCCGCTCAAGCCACCGAGGCCGGCCACTTCGCTCGCGGACGGCGCCTGTTCGCCCGACTCGTCCGGCTGGCCGGGCAACGCACTGGACATCGCAGCGACGACGCGCTCGGCAACCGGATCGCACAGCTTCTTCCAGACCGGCAGGGTGCGCTCGAGCCAGTCCAGCCGGGTCCATGACTCGATGCTCTGCACGCCCGAGGGCAGGTCGGTGACTTCGTCCAGCCACAGGTCGGCAAGCCGGATCGCCTCGATGATCGCCGTGCGCTCTGCGGGCGAGTAGCCCGGGTTCGCTCCCGACAGCCCGGACACCGCCATCTGCTTGGCGAGGTCCCAGTTCACCGGGCCGCCGCTCCACGAGAACAGCTTCTGCAGCTCGGCGAGTAGCGGCATTTGGTTGGACAGGTCGTCCCCGCCACTGTCAGAAGGTTCGCGGCCGAAGCCGAACGGCAACTGATTGCTCATGGAGTCCACGGTAGTAGCGACGAGCGAGCGCCGTGCGCTGTTCCGCGCCGTCTCCGCGTTGCGCCGACGGCGAACAGTCGCGCGCCGCTACGTTGGGGATCGTGGCATGGGCGCTGTGGCTGGGTGCTCCTGTTGCGGCGACCGCGCTAGCGGCGATCTGGTCCTGGTGGCGTGGCGTACACGCCCGCGGCCCGCGGCGGGTGAGCACGCTGGACGCCATGCGCGCGCACAGCGACTACCTAGACGCGCTCGCGATCCCGGCGCGCAACGCCGATCGCGGCCAGCGCGCCGCGGACGACGATTAGGCTCGAAGTCGTGTCGAATGCCGCCGCACGCGCGATCGGCGCGCTCAGCAGGCGGGTTCGAACACTGCTTGTCGCGGCCGTCGTCTTCCTGATCCTGCTGATCCTGTCGATGACCCTGCCGGTGCCGTACCTGATCCTCTCGCCTGGCCCGACCTACAACACGCTCGGCACTGACGACAGCGGTCGGGCCATCATCGTGATCAAGGGTGGGCAGGCCCAGAAGACGCGCGGCCACCTGAACATGACCACAGTCCTGGTGTCGACGCAGAAGCTGACTGTCTTCGACGCACTCGGCGCGTGGCTGCAGGCTGACGAGGTGGTCGTCCCCCGATCTTCCATCTACCCACCGGGCAAGAGCCAGCAGCAGGTCGACCAGCAGAACACGCAGCAGTTCACCGCATCCCAGGACGACGCGGTCGCGGCGGCATCCTGCGAGCTGGGCTACCCGAAACAGTTCGGCGTGGTCACGGTCCTGAGCACCGGCGCTGCGGCGGCCAAGCTGCAGCCGGCCGACGTGATCAAGACTCTCGACGGGAAGCCGGCCGGCTCCGACACGTCGCTGCGTCGCCTGCTGGCCGCTGACTCGCCGGGGATGACCGTCAGTCTGAGCATCGAGCGGACGGGGGCACCCAAGACCGTCCAGATCACCCTCGGACCAGCGCCGAAGCACCGCAACGGCGCCAGCATCGGTATCGGCGTCGGTACCGTCTGCCAACTTCCCTTCACCGTCGGCCTAGGCCTCGGCAACCAGATCGGCGGGCCGTCCGCGGGCCTGATGTTCGCCCTGGGGATCATGGACAAGACCGGGAAACAGGATCTCACTGACGGTCGCTTCATCGCCGGCACCGGGACCATCGACGCAGCGGGCACCGTCGGGCCGATCGGCGGAATCCAGCTGAAGATGATCGCGGCGCGCCGGGCCGGGGCGACGGTTTTCCTCGCGCCCGCCGGAAACTGCAGGGACGTGCAGGGGGCAGTGCCGGGTGGTCTCCAGGTCGTAAAGGTCGACTCGCTGCACCACGCGGTGCAGTACCTCGGTGACCTGGAGAAACACCACTCGGTTCCGCACTGCTGAGCTCGGCGCAGCCGATCCGGGCCGAGGCTCGGCCGGAACCGCGCGGCAGGCCGGTACGTTGACATTGAAGCTGGAACTCTGGTTGACCAATCTGTCTGGGAGTCGCCTCGTGGCCATGCGGCCGCCAATCCCGAGTCTCACGTTGTCACGCCGCGCGAAGATCGCGCTGTGGACGGCCGCAATCCTGATCCTGCTCATCATCGCGCTGGTCCAGACAACCGGCGTCTACATCAACTTCCTCTGGTTCGGATCGCTCGGCTACCGCAACGTCTACACCACGATCTTCTGGACGCGTCTGGTCCTGTTCGTCATCTTCGGACTCCTCATGGCGCTGATCATCGGCGGCAACCTGGTCATCGCCTACCTGCTGCGGCCCCCGTTCCGTCCGATGTCGGCCGAGCAGCAGAACATCGAGCGTTACCGCGTGATGCTCGAGCCGCGCCGCATGCTCATCCTGATCGCCGCGTCGCTGATCGCGCTGTTCTCCGCGGGACTCTCCGCGCAAGGCAACTGGGCGACGTGGCAGCTGTGGCTCAACGGCGGTTCGTTCGGGATGGTCGATCCGCAGTTCCACCGCGACCTGTCCTTCTACGCGTGGGACTACCCGGCGTACCGCCTGATGCTCGGGTTCGGATTCACCGCGATCCTGTTTGCACTGATCCTCTCGGTCGCGATTCACTACCTGCTCGGAGCGATCCGGCTGCAGACACCCGGTCCGAAGATCACCCTTTCCGCCCGCCGGCATCTCACTGTCCTGGCCATCGTCTTCATTGTGCTCAAGGCGATTGCGTACTGGCTCGACCGGTACGGCCTGGTCTTCTCGAGCCGGAGCAAGTTCACCGGAGCGTCCTACACCGACGTGCATGCCGTGCTACCCGCACGGACCATCCTGTTCTGGGTCGCGATCATCATCGCCGTCGGGCTGATCGTCAGCCTGTGGCTGCGCAGCACGCTGCTGCCCGGCATCGCGTTCGTCTCGATGCTGGTCCTGAGCATCCTGATCAGCGGCATCTATCCGGCGATCCTGCAGCAGGTCTCGGTCAAGCCGAACGCGAGTTCCAAGGAAGCCCCCTACATCAAACGCAACATCCAGGCCACCCGCACGGCCTACAACATCGCCTCGGGCACGAACGTTCAGTACGTCGACTACAGGGCGGTGTCCTCACCCGATCCCGCGGCGCCGACACAGACCGGCAATCCGACGCTCGACAACATCCGCATCCTCGACCCGAACATCATCTCGCCCACCTTCGCCAAGTTCCAGCAGGGCGGCAGCAACGTGTATGGCTTCCCGGCCAAGCTGGACGTCGATCGCTACACGATCGCCCGGAACGAGCAGGACTACATCGTCGGCGTCCGGGAACTCGACGCGGCGAACCTGAACGGAAACCAGACCAACTGGATCAACGAGCACACCAACTACACGCACGGCTACGGATTCGTCGCCGCGGCCGCGAACACCGACGTCACGAACCAGACCGCCAGCACCTTCACCGAGGGCGGCATCCCTCCCAACGGTCCGCTCACGCTGAAGCACCCCGGTGTCTACTACGGCGAGTTGCTGCCCGACTACTCGATCGTCGGTGCGGAGGGCACCAAGCAGGAGTTCGACAGCAACGGCAACACCAAGGTCCGCTACTCCGGAAGTGGCGGCGTGTCGTTGAGTAGCCTGTTCACCCGGCTCGCCTTTGCCGTCGACGACAAGCAGACCAACTTCCTGCTCAACAACGCGGCGAGCGCGAAGGGCGCGAAGATCATCTTTGACCGAGACCCGCGCGTCATGGTGCAAAAGGTGGCGCCGTTCCTAAAGGTGGACGGGGACCCGTACCCGATCGTCGACACGGCCACTGGAGACATCGTCTGGATGGTCGACGGCTACACCACGATGCAGAATTTCCCGTACTCGGAGCGGCAGTCCCTGTCCAGCCTGACCAACGACTCGCTCGCCGCGACGAACAAGACGGCCAAGCAGCCCGACGACACCATCAACTACATCCGTAACTCGGTGAAGGCGACCGTCGATGCCTACACCGGGAAGGTGACGCTCTACCAGTGGGACACCGCGGATCCGGTGCTCAAGGCCTGGTCGAAGATCTTCCCGAACCTCATCCAGGACAAGGCGACGATGCCGACGTCGATCCGCGATCACGTCCGCTACCCCGAGGATCTGTTCAAGGTGCAGCGGGCACTGCTCGGGCAGTACCACGTCGACGATCCGGTGACGTTCTACAACGTCGGTAACAAGTGGACGGTGCCGAAGGATCCGACCGACTCGAGCGTTGGCGCGAGCCAGCCGCCGTACTACGTGCTTGCAGGCGCACCCAGCAGCAGCAACGCCGCCGCCGAGTTCCAGCTCACTTCGCCGATGAACGTCAACAACTCCTCCTACCTGGCTGCCTATCTGAGCGCGGACAGCGATCCCGGCGCAAATTATGGCAAGATCACCGCGCTGCAGTTGCCGCGCGGATCGAACGTGGTGCAGGGACCTGAGCAGGTCTACAATTTGATCACCACGAACAACACGATCAGACGTGACTCGCTCTACGCGACCGGTAACGGCAGCGCCAACGTGCTGCACGGCAACCTGTTGACCCTGCCCCTGGGCAAGTCCTTCCTCTACGTCGAACCGCTCTACACGCAGAGTTCGTCGTCCAGTGGAGGCGCGTACCCCAGTCTGCAGCGCGTCATCGTAGTCTTCGGCGAGCGGATCGGATACGGCGCCAGCCTCACGGATGCGCTGTCGGACTTCAAGTCCGGCCACACGACCGGCCAGACGCTCAACCTGACCGGAAGCGGCGGTGGCGGGGGCACCCCTGCGTCTCCGTCGCCCACCGGAACCCCCACTACCCCCACCACCGCTACCTCGCCGCCGGTAGCCGGTGGGACCGTGACACTGCCTCAGGTCAACGCTGCTCTCGCCGATCTGGGCGCGGCGTACAAGACCGGTGACTTCGCCAAGATCGGGGCGGCGGAGCAGAGGCTGCGGGATCTCGTTGATCGCTACCAGTCCCAGCACGGCGGCAAGCCAACGACCTCGTCGGCGCCGAGCAAGAACGCCAGCACCTCGCCGTCCAAGACGGGGCCCTGAGCGCCGGTTTGGATCGCGGCAGTGTCGTTGGGTAACCTGGAGACACCGGCGCGGGGTGGAGCAGCTCGGTAGCTCGCTGGGCTCATAACCCAGAGGTCGCAGGTTCAAATCCTGCCCCCGCTACAACGCAAGGCAGTAAATACGAGTCCTTGATCATTTGACCCTCGGTTGACCCTGGAAGTTCACGTCGTCGGTGCGACGCGAGACCCTGCCATAGTAGAATTTGCTATGATGGCTGCGTGGAGGACCGGAGCGGTTTGCTGACGCAGGTGATGCGCGAAACGCGCACAACCCAGTCCGAGCTGTCCCGGCTCAGCGGCGTCCACCAGCCGAGCATCAGCCAATTTCTGTCCGGCAAGATCGACATGAGCGACGAGCAACTCGATCGTTTGCTGTCGTGCATGGGATACCGCCTCGAAATCGTTCGAAGTCTGGTCGTTCCCGAGCTGACCCGGTCGGAGCGTCGCTCGTGGCAGTTGCACCGCCAGCTTTCCCTACGGCTCAACGGATCAACGCTCGACGAATGGCGGCCCATAGTTCGGAAAAACCTGAAGCGGCTCAGCAGCAGCGTGCAGGGCCAACCGCACGAACGGAACCTGCAACGGTGGGAGTTACTAGTCGACTCGGATGACGTCCGAGGGTTACGCCGTGTTCTCACTGGCCTTGACCGGGATTCGATCGAGATGCGCGAAGTATCGCCGCTCGGCGGTCTCTTATCGGACGCGGAACGCGCCGACGCGCTACGCCGGGTCAGCTGATGCGCCGCAACCAGTTGGAGCACGCGATTCGGACGGCGTGCCAGATCGTCGGGGCTCCCGAAGTGATCGTGGTCGGCTCGCAGTCCATCCTCGGCACCTACCGCGAAGATCAGCTTCCGCCCGCAGCGACGATGTCGATCGAGATCGATGTGCTTCCCATCGCTGAGAGCAACGACGAGACGGCACGGCTGGCCGACCTCATCGAAGGAGTAGCCGGGGAGTTCTCACCGTTCGAGCAGACCCACGGCTTCAACATCGACGGCGTCGACCTGAGCCGCCCGCGCTGCCCGACGGCTGGCGAGATCGGCTCGTCAGAGTGCAGAACGCCAACACCGCCGCACCGTCCGGGAAGCCGCAGTTCACGGGCTGGTGCCTCGACAAGGAAGACCTCTGTGTTGCCAAGCTGTGCGCGTTGCGCGAGAAGGATCAGAACTTTGTCGGCGCGTTGCTCGATGCCGGCCTGGTAGACGTGCCGGTCATCGCGGTACGACTCGCCATGGTTGCCGAGCGCTTCCACCCGGGCGCCGAGCGAGCAATCGAGTGGCTCGCCGCCCGTCGAACGGAGTGATGGTCGGCGGTTCTCCTGCCGGTTCGGCGACGCAAGTTCGCTCAGCGATTCATGCCGTCAGCGCACTGACCGCAGCGGGCTTCCGCCCCAGGCGAACGCAAACAACGCCGCATCGGTGGACGTGAGGTCGAACGCATCAGGGTCGAAGCTCCCGCCGCCGATCCATTCGCTCCACTGCTCATGCTCGTCGTGCTTCGGGTCGGCGAGCGCCTCCAGGAAGTCGCCATAGCCCCAGGGTCCGCCGACGTCCTCCGGCGGGCAGGCCCGGCGCCCGGCCGAGCAGGTCGGGTAACGCGTTCCGGGCTCGGCGTCGAGCACCTTCTCCACCGTCACGTGATGCACCCAGTTGTCACCGAAGTCGTAGCTGTACCTCAGCCGGTCGCCCTCGCTGGCCACGCGGAACAGTTTCGCCCGTGATTCGTCGGCCATGTCGGCCATCCCCCAGTCCGGGTCGGGGGTTCCGAATCGCGCCGTGCCGATCTCGAACTGGTGCAGGTGCGAGTTGGTCCAGCCGAATGCTGTCTGAATGACGTCGTGCAGCTCGCCGAGGTCGATCTCGCCGGGCACCAGCACACGTCGCCAGACGGGCGGGCGTATCCCCGTCAACTGGATCTTGAGCTGGAAGATCCGAGTCTTGGGAGTGATCCGACGCGCCGCAGCCATGCCGGCCATGCTCTCACCACCGAGCAGCACGTAGGCGGGTATCTGCGCGCCATCGACCCGACGATCAGGCCACTCCAGGTGCCGTCGTCATCCAGGCCCATGGGATGGGCCAGCTCCCACGCACGCTGCACGTCCTTGAGCGACAGCAATGCGAACAGCACCACATCACGCGGGCTGACCGCGAGCCGCTGCACCACCTCATCGTGGTGCTGCGGCCACGCCTCGCCCGCATCCTGATGCAAGTGCGCAGCGGTGCTGGATGACGGCCAGCGCCGGAACACCTCCAGCCGCGCCGCAACCAGCTCGACCGGACGGTGCTCGGCGAGCACGTGCGCCAGTACTCGCCGGCCTTCAGCGCCTGGTGACCTGGGCCGACATCGAGCGCCCGCCTGGCCCAGTCGATCGCAAGATCGAACTCGCAGATCTCCGCCAGCGCCTCGGCGGTGTCCTGCAGCCAGCCGGCCACCTTCCGGTCCGAGGCGGGCCTTCGGGTCGGCAAGGTGTTTGCGGGAAGGGGAACTCCGGTGCTGGTGGCGAGGGGCAGGTCGTCGTCGCGCTTGCCGTTCGCCAGTGTGTGCTCGACGGGCCGCAACGCGGTCAGTTCGCCCCAGCGCACGCCGGTCTGGATCACCACCAGCACCATCACGCGGAACGCGTCTGGGATCTCCGCGAGCAGCGCGTCGAACTTCTCTGGCGATCGCCGTCTTCGGCTTCTTCACCACCTTCGGCAGCACTGTATGACGGCACGGGTTGACCGGGATCACCTGGTCGATGACCGCCCACTGGAAGATTGCGTGCAGGAAGGTCTGGTACTTGACTACCGACCAAGGCTCAGGCCCACCTCGCTGGCGTCGTTCACCCACGCCTGAACCGGTTCGAGCGGTACGTGGACAGCGTCGTCGGCTCGCCTCAGCTTCCGCTGCCGTACGGACGGGTGATGATCTCCAGGGAGTGTCCGTTCGGGTCGTCCCAATAGACTCCGCGGCCGCCGTCGTGGCGGTTGATCTCGCCGGGATGCGCGTGGGACGGGTCGGCCCAGTACGGCAGCCCACGCTCTCGTATCCGGCCGAGGATCGCGTCGAACTCGGACTCCTCGACGAGGAATGCATAGTGCTGCGGGTGCACCGGACCGTGGTCGTCGCCTGCGAAATCCAGGGAGACGTCGTTGTCGACCTGGACTACCAGGAACGGTCCGAACGTCGTCGGCTCAGGAAGACCGAGAAGCTCGACCAGCAAGCGTGCGGATTCGTCCCGGTCCTTGGCGTGGACGATGGTGTGGTTCAGGTGGACGGACATCGCAAGCTCCTTACCGGTCGGGTTTGGGGTGCGCGCGGACGAGCTACCGGAGAGTCGACCAGTACCGGCGCGAGCAGCGCAACGGCAAATGAGCATCCACCTTTCGGTGGCAGCGGACGTTGGGGACGCCGCTTTCGGTGGGAGGTCCGGCTCGGTCCAGTCCTGGTCAAGCGCGCCGGGCAGCGGTGTGCGGGTGGTCAGAAGGTCTTGGCGGTGTCGCGGGCGGTGCCGTGCGCCGAGCGGCAGGCCTGGTCGGCGTCGCCTGACAGGGTGGGGTGATAGCCGATCTGGCTGATGTCGGTGATGCCGGTCCAGGTCAGCCAGTCGTCGAAGTAGGGAGACTGGAAGTCGCGGCCGAACTCGGGGCCGAGCGGCGGCCCCCACACCGCGCTGGTGTAGATAACCGCGGCGCGCTTGCCCTGGCCGGCGAGCAGGTGGGTGTAGCCGGTGGTCGGGTCGACGTCGAAAACCAGGCCCGGTTGGGACACGACGTCGATGAACTGCTTGAGGATGTAGGGGATGCTGTGGTTCCACATCGGCACGCTGAACAGCAACCGGTCGGCGGCGGCGAAGCGGGCGAAGGTTTGCTGTGCAGCCTGCCACGCACTGGCTTGCTCGCCTTCAGGTGTCCCGCCGGCGAACACGGTCATCTTCGCGCCGGCGGCCGACGGCCCGAACTCGGGCAGCGACCCGTCCCACAGGTCCCACGTCGTGACTTCGGCGTCGGGATGGATTTCGCGGTAGGTCTCCAAGAACGTATTGGCGATCTGCAGCGACTCCGAAGCCGCCCCGCGGGGCGAGGCGGAGATGTGCAGCAATGTGGACACGGCGCTACCTCCTAAGGTCGAGGAACACGGCGGACTTCCCGCCCGGCTGCAGACGGACTAGAGTCCGCTTTATGTTGGACAAGACTAGCGGACCTGAGTCCGGTTCGTCAACAGCGAGCGCCCCCTCCGCCTCCCTTTGCCGCATCGAACTGCCGGTCCTGGGCGTCGGGGTGGTCCGCGAGCGGGCGGACGCTGCCCGTAACCGGTTGCGGGTGCTGGCCGCCGCGGAGAGGCTGTTCGCCAACCGCGGCGTGGCCGGCGTCACGATGGACGATGTCGCGGCGGCCGCCGGTGTCGGCAAGGGCACCCTGTACCGGCGCTTCGTCGACAAGGGCGGCCTTGCGGTCGCGCTGCTCGACGAGCGGGAACGCGAGCTGCAGCGGCACGTCCTGACCGGCCCGCCACCGCTGGGACCCGGTACCGAACCCGCGCTGCGGCTCGCCGCCTTCGTCGCTGGCTACCTGACGTTTCTGGATCGCCAGCTCGACCTGGTGCTGCTGTCCGAGACCTCCACCCCCGGAGCGCGCCTACTCACCGGCGCTCACGGCTTCTGGCGCCAGCACTGCCACTATCTGCTCAGCCAGGCAGGCGCGCCTCAGCCCGACCTTCGCGCCGAGCTGCTCCTTGCCGGCCTGGCCGCCGACCAAGTCCGCCACTGGCTGCGCGTGCAGCACCGAAACCTCGACGATCTTGCAGACGGGCTGTCCAGCGCCGCGGTCGCGCTTGCCCGACCGACGGATACCAGCAAGACACGGGCGGCCCGATCGCGACACTCGAAATCTGATCAGTAATTCGACGCCATGTTGCTGGGCAAGGCACGCCTGGCAGCGGATCACCGGCGTCGCCTTAGCCGCAGCCAGTTACTTGACTCGTTCCAGAAATGGTGGAAGTTTGGATTCCGATGGTTCTTTCGTCCGAGGCCGCGCTGCGTGCGGCCGGTCTCCGTGTCACGAAGCCGCGGGTGGCTGTGCTAGATGCCCTTGCCGTACAACCGCATGCCACCGCTGACCTGGTAGCACGGCAGGTTCGGACGACGCTGGGTCAGGTCTCGACGCAAGCCGTCTACGACGTGCTCGCCGCGTGTGTCGACGCCGGCCTGGTCCGGCGGATCGAGCCGGCAGGGTCGCCCGCCCGGTTCGAGACCCGGACCGGCGACAACCATCATCACCTGGTCTGCCGCGCCTGTGGGCGCACGACCGATGTCGACTGCGTGACCGGGGCCCGTCCGTGCCTCACGCCGGACCACGACAGTGGTTACGCGGTCGACGAGGCCGAAGTCGTGTTCTGGGGCACGTGCCCCGACTGCCAGGTCAACCAAGGGTCTTCCACGTCCGAGCAAAGGAGTTTCGCGTGACTACACAAGAGTCTCAACCGACCACCACCGACGCAGGCGTGCCCGTCGCAAGTGACGAGCGCTCGCTGTCTGTCGGGCCGGACGGTCCGCTGCTGCTGCAGGATCACTACCTGATCGAGCAGATGGCGAATTTCAACCGAGAGCGCATCCCGGAGCGCCAGCCGCATGCGAAGGGTGGTGGCGCGTTCGGCACGTTCCAGGTCGCGCAGGACGTCAGCGCCTACACCCGCGCGGCGGTGTTTCAGCCCGGTGCCGAGACCGAGGTGCTCGCCCGGTTCTCGACCGTAGCGGGCGAGCGGGGCAGCCCGGACACCTGGCGCGACCCGCGCGGCTTCGCGCTGAAGTTCTACACCAGCGAGGGCAACCTCGACATCGTCGGCAACAACACTCCGGTGTTCTTCATGCGGGACCCGATGAAGTTCCAGCACTTCATCCGCTCGCAGAAGCGGCTCGCGGCGAACAACCTGCGCGACCACGACATGCAGTGGGACTTCTGGACGCTGTCGCCGGAGTCCGCACATCAGGTGACGTGGTTGATGGGCGACCGCGGCATTCCCCGCTCGTGGCGGCACATGAACGGCTACTCCAGCCACACCTACATGTGGATCAACGCACAGGGCGAGCGGTTCTGGGTGAAGTACCACTTCAAGACCGACCAGGGCGTCGAGTTCTTCACCCAGGACGAGGGCGATCAGATGGCTTCGGTCGACACCGATTACCACCAACGCGACCTCTATGAGCACATCGAGGCCGGGGAGTTTCCGAGCTGGACGTTGCGCATGCAGATCATGCCGTTCGAGGACGCCAAGACCTACCGGTTCAATCCGTTCGATCTCACCAAGGTCTGGCCGCACGGCGACTACCCGCTGCACGAGGTCGGCCGGTTGACGCTCAACCGCAATGTCACCGACTACCACACCGAGATAGAGCAGGCCGCGTTCGAGCCGAACAACCTCGTGGCCGGCACCGGGCTTTCGCCGGACAAGATGTTGCTCGCACGGGGATTCAGCTACTCCGACGCGCACCGCGCGCGGCTCGGTGTGAATTACCGCCAAATCCCGGTAAACACGCCGATCGTGCCGGTGCACAGCTATTCCAAGGACGGCCACATGCGGGTGCAGAACGTAACCGACCCGGTGTACGCGCCGAACTCCTACGGCGGCCCGAAGGCCCAGCCCGAGCTCAACGACGACGGTGGGACCTGGTACTCCGACGGCGAGATGGTGCGCGCCGCGTACACGTTGCGCGCCGAGGACGACGACTGGGGCCAGCCCGGCACGATGGTCCGCGAGGTGTTCGACGACGACGCTCGCGCCCGTCTGGTGTCAAACGTCGCTGGTCATCTGAGCGACGGCGTCTCCGACAAGGTCCTCGCTCGGGCGTTCGAATACTGGAAGAACATCGACCGGGAGATCGGCGAGAAGATCGAGCAGGCGGTCGGCGCGCCCGTCGGCGTCTCAGGCTGACGGGGGCCTACCGGCACAGCGCGGGACCACGAAGTGTCGTGAGGACTCGGGGAAGGTTTCTCGGCGTGGCGCCGAGGAACCTTCCCAACGTGGCCCCGGGCGCCCGGTCAGTCGGGGCCGTCCTCGGCTTCGGGCTCGAGCGAGTGCAGCCGCTCGATCGACTGCGTCAGGCGCTCCAGCGGCTCGACGATGTCCTCGCGGTCGGCCTTCTGCTCGACGGCCAGCCGCACCGCGGCGATCTCACGGGCGAGGTACTCGGTCTCCGCCAGCGCCCGAGCATTGACCTCCCGGTCGCGCTCGATCTCGGCCTTGTCACGGTCGGCCTGCCGGTTCTGGGCCAACAGGATCAGCGGCGCGGCGTAGGCGGCCTGAGTGGAGAAACCCAGATTGAGCAGGATGAAGGGGTACTTGTCCCAATGGGAGACGAGGCCTACGACGTTCAGCGTGATCCAGACGATCACCAGCAGCGTCTGGGCGACCAGGTAGCGCCCGGTACCCAAAAACCGGGCGAGCCGCTCGGCCATCCGCCCGAACGAGTCAGGATCGTAGACGGGACCGCCGGGGGTACCGCGTGGGGTTGAGAGATCGTCGCCGCGTGCCATGTCGCCTAGTGCTCGGAGTGCTCAGACAGGGTAACCCGCCAGTTGTCGGGCAGTACGCGATCCAGGACGTCGTCGATCGTCACCGCGCCGACCAGCCGTCCCG
>JALZAI010000084.1 GCA_030948475.1 Actinomycetota bacterium | reverse complement strand
GCGCAGCTCACGGCCCACGGCTGGATGCCGCGCCAACTCGACAGGTACAGCATCGCGATCATGACCCGTCCGACTCAGAACGGCGTCATGACGACGGCGGAGATCGACCGTAGATCGTTCGGGCTGTGGCACGACGACTGGCCGGTCCAGGTCCGCGTTTCGCTCGGGCGAGCCGGGCGATTCCGATTTCGACACGCAGCGTCTCGTCCTCCTCGCAGCGATGGGTCGGCATGACGAGGTCCGCGCCTCGCTCGCCAGCTATCCCGCCGCGCACGACGACGAGCCGACAAGCCGCAGGGACCGCCGCTTCGTCCGGCAGTTGGCGCGCTGGCTCGATGCCGGCGGTCCCTCCCCCTGTCGAGGAAACGCTGCCTCTACTGCCACGGTCGCCGCACCCAGCTCGCCCGGCATGGTCGGACATGCGGGCGAATCGAAGGCGAAGGACGAGGCACACGACGCGGCGCGAGCGCAGTCAAGGCAAGACCCTCGACCAGCTCAAGGAACTGGTGGCCGCCGAATACAGTGCTCGAGGTATCGACATTGCACCGTCGGTCGTCGCATTCAACGCCGAGATGCTCCAGGTCGAGCAGCAGCCCTTCGGTCGCGCCCGGTCCGCGCTAAAGGCGACCCGGATGGTCAAGTGGGGCGGTGCAGACATGACCCGCTTGATCAAGAACGCCTCCCAAGCGGACGCCATCTGGCTTCAGCCGTCGAGTCGCGCCAGCTATCCCGTGCACGGCGGCCATCGCTACGTAGTTGTCCAGTTGGAGGCGTCGGCGCACGATTGGCTCGCTGGAGTCTGGGCCGAAGCGCCTCGTCGGATGGGTCTGTGGGTCCTGGTCGACGTCTGGCTCACGCGGGAAAGCCTCGCTAGGCAGCTAATCGCACATATTGGCGAACAACGCGTCGGAACCATCCGGCAGGCAGACGTCAGCGCGTTCGATCAGATCATGAGTGCTGCTGCGCTCTTCGACGAAGACCCGTTCCTCCGCGGTCGGTTGCTCGGCGCACAAGGCTCGGACTCGGTCGTGCTCGAGGTGCCGCTGCCCGCATACGAAGCCGGCTTACGCACCGTCGGACTCAGGCGCCGGTCGCGTACTGCCAGAAGTCCCGCATCAGGCCGGGCGCGGTCGGTCCGGACATTTCCAGCTGCGTGAGCAGGATGGTGACCGCACCGGTTTGCGGGATGACGTGCGCCGCCGTCCCGGTGCCGCCGACCCAGCCGTAGCGGCCCGGCACGTTCCAGGGATCGATGATCTCGACGTCGACCGAGCCGCCGAAGCCCCAGCCCTGGCCCTCCAGGAACAACCTACTGGCAGCACGCTGAGACCGGCTTAGGTGGTCGGTGGTCATCTGCCGCACCGACGCGGGCGACAGCAGCCTTCGGCCTTCGACCGTCCCGTCGGCGAGCATCATCCGGGCGAAGGCATACCAGTCGTCCACGGTTGACACCAGCCCGCCGGCGCCGGACGGGAACACCGGCGGGCTGCTCCACTGCCCGGCCGGGGCGTCGACGAGCTCGAGGCCGCCCACCGGATCGGCTCGGTAGTAGCTGGTGAACCGGTCGAGCTTGCCGGCCGGTACGTCGAATCCGGAGTCGAGCATCCCAAGCGGCTCGAACACCCGTTCGGTCAGGAATTCGTGCAACGGACGTCCGGAAGCTCTGGCGATCAGCACGCCCTGGATGTCGGAGCAGGTGTTGTACAGCCAGGCCTCCCCCGGCTGGTGCAGCAGCGGGATGCGCGACAGCGTGGCCATCCAAGCGTCCGGCGCCGCGACGAGTTGCGGCTGTGGTGGTCCCTGCTTCAGCTCGCTGAACAGCGGCCCGATCGCCGGTAGCGAGAAGTCGGACGGAAAGCCGTATCCGGCGCGGAAGTCGAGCAGATCGACCACGGTGATGGGTCTGGCTGCCGGGACCACGTCGTCGATCGGACTGGTCGGCGTTCGGACGACAGTCGGTGCCGCCAGCTCCGGCAGCCATTGCTCGACCGGATCGTTCAGCGCCATCCTGCCGTCTTCGACGAGCATCATGACTGCCGCAGCCGTGATGGGTTTGGTGATCGACGCGATGCGGAAGAGCGAATCCCGAGCCATCGGGGACGTGCCGCTTATGTCGACCGAGCCGACAGCCTGCACCTCGACTCGGTCACCGCGGGCCACCAGGGCCACCGCTCCCGGCACCGGCCCTTTGCTGACGTGTGCTTCCAGGATGTCGTGCAGGTTGGTCAACGGGTCACCTTCTCGCGCGTGCGGACGGACTGGCGAACTCTCCGCGTTTTCCCCGCGCGTGCTCGCTTCGGGGCCGCGCAAGCGAGCATCAGCGGGGAGAACGTGCGGCTCGACACGTGTCGGCAGTCAGTGCTCGGGCACGTGCGACACGACGCGACGCGAGCGGCGAGTCTGTCCGCGAACCCTCGACCACCCAGCACCGCCGGCGTCAATTCCTGGCCCGCGTGATGGGCGCCTGCACTGGTTGGCACGCCGACAACGACCAGCTCAACAACCATGCGCAGAGCATCGCATCGGACCCCGACAGCGACCCGAGTGGGACGGCAGCGACCGTCCGAAGGCCGAGCACCTCGGCTTTCGGACGTGCGACGGTCCGGGCAGCACCTGTCCGACGATGCGACGGCGGACATGGAGAGCTTCGGGCCCGACCGGGTGTCACCGGTTGCTCGGATCAGGGCAGGATCGCGGCTATGGATCAGGGAACGGTCTCGCTACGACAGGTGGTGCTCGACTGCACCGACGCCCGCGGACTCGCTGAGTTCTACCGCCAGCTTCTGAAGTTTCGCTACCGCCCGGGCGACGAGCCACCGGCGGAGGGTGAGACAGATCCGAACGGACCGGACTGGCTGGTCTTGCGCAACCCGTCGGGTGGATGCCAACTGGCCTTTCAGCAGGTCCAGGTCTTGCCGGAAGTGACCTGGCCCGATGGCCCGCACCCGCAGATGGCTCATCTCGACCTGACCGTCTCGACGGCGGGTGAATTGGACGCCGAACACCGCCGCGCGCTCGGCCTCGGCGCTCGCCTGCTTCGTGATCGGGCTGACGATCCGCAGGAACCGCTGCGGGTCTACGCCGACCCGGCCGGACACCCGTTTTGCATCTTCGTGTCCAACCCCCCGGCGTAAGTTCTCCGCGGGGTCGCGGCCGATTTCATTCCGTGGTTGGAGGTGCTGGGGAATCGGAACGTCACCAGGTTCGAGAACAACCTCGCTGGCGAGTCCCCGGATCGTCGCGTGCACCGCGCGACGAGTGCCCATCGAAGCCGCGGAATAGCCACGTCGCCCCACCCGTCCGGCTCGTCGGCCGGGCTACCACCGGGACCGGCTAGAGTCTCGTGATCCCGCCGCTTTGACGAACCAAAGGGAGCGACCAGCCGATGCGGGCTCTGGTGCTGCACTCCTTCGCCGGTCCGGACGGGTTGGACGTCGCCGAGCTACCCGATCCGCAGGTCGGGGACGGCGTACTGATCGACGTGGCGGCAGCCGGTCTTGGGTTTCCGGACGTCCTCATCGCGTCGGGTGGCTACCAGGTCCGTCCGCCGTTGCCGTTCGTGCCCGGCATGGAGGTCACCGGGATGGTCAGGTCCGCTCCCCCGCAGTCGCGCCTGCGGGTGGGCGAGCGGGTCACGGCGCTGACCGGTGTCGGCGGAGGGTGCGCCGAACTCGTCGTGGTCGCACCGTCCCACGTTTACCCGATCTCAGACGCGCTTGAGGTGCCGGCTGCCGCCTGCCTGGTGGTCAATTACCACACCGCCTACTTCGCCTTGGCGCGCCGCGCCGGCCTGCACTCCGGCGAGACTGTGCTCGTGCACGGGGCCGGCGGAGGGCTTGGGCAGGCTGTCATCCAGGTCGGCAAGGCCTTAGGCGCCCGCGTGCTGGCAGTCGCCGGCACTGATCAACGGCTAGCGGCCGCGCGCTCCGCCGGCGCCGACGAGGTCCTGGCCGCGCAGGACGATTGGGGTCAGCAGGCAAGGGACCTGACCGGTGGCCGGGGGGTTGACGTCGTGCTCGACCCGGTCGGCGGTGACCGGTTCGCAGACAGCGTGCGGGCCCTTGCCGCGGAAGGACGCCTGGTTGTCGTCGGGTTCGCCTCCGGCCAGATCCCGGAGCTAAAGATGAACCGCCTGCTGTTGCGAAACGTCTCGGTGGTGGGCGCGGCGTGGCGCGAGTTCGTCACCGACACTGACCCCAGCTACGCCCGCGACATCGCTGATGCGCTCAACGAGATGGTCGAGCGCCGGTTGGTGGCTCCGCGTGCCGGCGCGGTCTACCCGCTGCACCGAGGAGCTGAGGCGATGCGTACGCTCGCCGACCGGCAGATCGACGGCCGCGCCGTCCTCATCACCTATCCCCGTTAGGCACGCGGCCTCGTCCCGATCACGACCGTCGAGTACAGCTCAGCGGAATGGACCACCCGTGCGATCAGCCCGCCCTCGGCGGAGGCGTCAATCGCGTCCGGCGCCTGTCGCTCGCTCGTCTCGATCAAGAGGTGGCCCCCGGGCGCCAGCCAAGCCGACGCTGCTCCGGTCACCCGCCGGAGGACGTCCAGCCCGTCCGCGCCGCCGTCGAGGGTCATCCGCGGCTCGTGATCGCGGGCCTCGGGCGGCATCAGATCGATCGCCTCGGTGGGAACGTAGGGGACGTTGGCCACGAGGATGTCGACGTGGCCGTGCAAGGCATCGGGAAGCGGCTCGAACAGGTCGCCTTGGTACACGAGTCCTGCGGCGGCGACATTGCGCCGGGCGCACCGCACGGCGGCAGGCTCGATGTCGGCGGCGTGCAGTTCGATCGCGGCAACGGAGGCAGCCAGGGCGAGACCGATCGCGCCCGACCCGCAGCACAGATCCAGGACGACGGCTCCGGGCCTAGCCAGAGCCGCCGCCTCGCTGACGAGAAACGCGGTGCGCTGGCGCGGGACGAAGACCCCCGGGTCGACCTCGACCCGGAGCCCGCAGAACTCCACCCAGCCGAGGATTTGCTCGAGCGGCAGACCGGCAACCCGCCGTTCGACCATGGTGTTCAGCTCGGCCGGGGTTCGAGCAGCGGACATGAGCAACCGCGCCTCGTCCTCCGCGAAGACGCAGCCGGCGGCCCGGAGCCTGGCGATGATGACAGCAGCGGACATCGGACCCCTCGACGGCCGTTGACCTTCATGGCCCGGTGCCGTCATCGGTGCGGGCGACCGGCGAAGATCGCCGACCGACACCACGCGATCAACCGCATCCCGCGCCTGACTCTACGGTTCGCGACGACGCACAATGCGCCCAAGCCCGCCGAAGCGATCGCGCTTGCCGGGCTGCTCGCCGAACAGGACCTGATGACCGGCCAAAGGGTGGCGGTCATCCAGACCGGCGGCAACGCCGACTCCGCCATGTTCGCGGACGTCCTGACCGGGCACTCGCCTGCTGGCGGAGCTGGTTCGGGTCTTGTCGGGAGGTCGCTGTCGGGCTAGCGTGCCGAGAACGTGGGCTATGTCCGATTCAGCCGAGGGAGATCCCGATGACGAAAGCACGTCGACGTACTTCCGTCCTTCTCGGCACCGGTGCGCTGGGACTGGCCTGCCTCGTGTCCGTTGTCGCGCCGAATGCTGCAGCCAAGGCGTTCGGCTATCAGAGTCTGAACAAGGTGCAGCAGCGGCATGTGTCCGGACTGCTCGCCGCCGAACTCGGCCCGCAACTCGCGCCGCGCCTGGCTACCGCGATGAAACCGCTGACCGCGACTGCGCAGGTGCTGTCGACGAACGGCTGCCGAGCGCACCGGGGATGGGACGTGAAGGTAAATGTGAACTGCTTGAACCTGACCGATTCCGATCTTCAGGGCCGCGGCCAGGCGCAGAACGAGACCTGGATTTCCGCTGACCCGAACAACCCGGCGCATCTGGTGGCCAGCTACAACGACTACCGGCGCGGTGACGGCACCTGCGGCGTGTCCTACTCGCTCAACCAGGGCCGGACCTGGGCCGACACGACCACTCCGAACGGTTTCACGCGCGGCGATTTCGTCGGGACCGCGCGCGAGTACTGGCAGGCGTCCGGTGACACCTCCGTCGCCTGGGACACCAAGGGCAACGCCTACTTGTCCTGCCAGACGTTCAACCGCGGCAGCGCCGTCTCGCCGAACCCGGACCAGTCCAGCGGCCTTTACGTGTACCGCTCCACCGGGACGAACGGTGCCTCGTTCAACTTCCCCGGCCGTCCGGTCGCCGTGCTCGACGACACCGCCGGCGCCGGCACCGCCCTGCTGGACAAGCAACTGATGACCGTCGACAACCACCCCGGCAGCCCCTACGCCGACCGGATCTACGTCACCTGGACGACCTTCGCCGCCGACGGCACCGGTTACATCTACTCCAGCTATTCCGCGGACTACGGCGAGACGTTCTCTCCGCCAGTGCTGGTCAGCCAGGACTCGAACCGATGCGGGCACACCTACGGCCTGCCGACGCCGCGCGGGCGATGCAACGAGAACCAGTTCTCCCAGCCGTTCACCGGCCCGGACGGCGCACTGTACGTCGTCTACGCCAACTTCAACAACGTCGTCCAGGGCAACGACAATCGCAACCAGATGCTGCTCGCCCGCTCCACCAATGGCGGGCGCAGCTTCGGCAAGCCGGTCAAGGTCGGCGACTACTACGATCTGCCGGACTGCGATACCTACCAGGGCACCGGCAGCAACCCCGGCCGCGCCTGCGTGCCGGAGAAGGGCAGTTCGTCCAACTCGGTGTTCCGGGCCACCAACTACCCGGTCGGCGCCGTCGACCCGACCAACCGCAACCGGATCGTGGTCACCTACGGCTCGTACATCAACCGTGATTCCAACGAGGCCCGCGGCTGCACGCCTGCCGGGTTCGCCAAAGACGGCATCAACCTCTACACCGGCGTGAAGAGCGGCGGCTGCAACAACGACATCCTCTACAGCACCTCCAGCACCGGCGGACGGTCGTTCTCAGGCGGCGCAATCGACCCGCGTCGATTGCCTGTCGTCTCCAACAACACCGCTCAAGCCACCACCGACCAGTTCTGGCAAGGAGTCGCGTTCACTCCGGGCGGCACGCTCGTCGCGTCCTACTACGACCGCTCCTACGGCAGGGACAACTCGACCGGCTACTCCGACATCACCGTGTCGGCTTCGCATGGAGCGAACTTCGCGCACCAGCGGGTTACATCGAGCTCGATGCCGCCACCAACCCAGTTCACCGGGCAGTTCTACGGCGACTACGCCGGTGTCGACGTCGCCGGCGGCAAAGCGTTCCCGCTCTGGTCGGACACCCGTGCCGCGGACGAGTTCCTCTGCCCCGGCACCGGCACGGTGGGCCACCCACCTGCGGTGTGTGCCGGTTCGGCACCCAATGCGCCGATCGCCAATGACCAGGATGTCTATACCGCCGGGGTCGCCATCCCCTGATCCGGCGCCGCCAGCTCGGCCGTCGCCACCGCGGCGGCCGAGCGATCGGCGCGCAGCTCGTCGATCCGGACCAGCGCTACTCCGGCCATGATGAACCCCCCGCCCAGGATCTGCAGCCCGCCCGGCAGCTGCCCGAGCAGCAGCCAGGCGAACAGGATGGCGAAGAGCACCTCGGTCAGCCCGACGAAGGACGCGAGCTTGGCGCCGAGTCGCCGCGCCGCACCGATGCCGGCGACGTACGCGAGAGCGGCCGCGACCAGGGACAGACCGACGACCGGCACCACCCAGCTGACGGTGATGTCGACGAAGTGCACGTCGGTCAGTTCGACGTGCATCGGCAGCAACCGGACGGCGCCGAGCGCGAGCAGCGTGAGCGCGCCGACGCTCATGCCCGCCCAGGCCAAAGCGATCGGCGGCAGCGGGTCGTCCGACGCCGAGGACAGCACGAAGAACGTGGCGAGGCCTATCGCCGCCGCCAGTCCCCACAGCACGCCCACCAGGTCGACGTGCTGCGAGCCGGTCAGGTTCAGAACCAGGACCAGCCCGACCAGAGCGGCCGCGACTCCCCCGACGGTCAACCGGCGCGGACGGTGGCCGCGGCGCAGCCACAGCCAGCCCACGACCATGACGATGCCGAGGTACTCGAGAAGCAGCGCCACCCCAACGGACAGGTGCTGGACCGCGTTGAAGAAGCACAGCTGGCAGCCCGCAACCGCGACCAGGCCGTACGCGGTGATCATGCGTGTGCCGCGGCGGAGCAGCCCCCAGTTGCCGCGCAGCTGGACGACTGCCGGGACGGTGAGCAGCAGGGCAGCGAGCGTGATCCGCACCGTCACCGCCGCTCCCGGCGTCCAGCCGGCGTCGATGAGCGAACTGGCGAACGTGCCGGACGTACCGAACGTCGCCGCGGACAGCACCGCCAGCGCCAAGCCGGCTCCGCCGTACCTGCGATCCATGCAACACACTCCTGTAATTGACTAACTGCGCTACGGTTATGACGGTATATCGAGTCGGTGAAAGGGGTCAAGTTGCTTTTTGCCCATGACACGGAAGTGGCTCTGTCGGCTGCCGCCGCCCTTGTCAACACCGGCCGCCAGGAGGAGGACGGCCTGCCCGACGTCCGCGCGCTCGACGAGTTCGTGGCAGCGTGGGAGTGGACCGGCCGGCGCACCCGGACCCACTCCGAGCTGGATGCGGTCCGCACGCTGCGCCCGAAGTTGGCCCGGCTGTGGGAGGTGGACGAGGACGCGGCCGTCGACCTGGTCAACGGCCTGCTTCGCGACGCGGGCGCGCTACCTCAGCTGGTCAAGCACGACGACTGGGACTACCACCTGCACGCGACGCCGTCCGATGCGCCACTAGCCGACCGGATGGCCGTCGAGGCGGCGATGGCGGTCATCGACGTGCTCCGGCTCAAGCAGCTGCACCGGTTACAGACCTGCGCGGCCGGCGACTGCCAGGACGTCCTGGTCGACCTGTCGAAGAATCGATCCCGGCGGTTCTGCTCGACGACCTGCTCGAACCGGACCAACGTCGCGGCGTTCCGCGCCCGCAGGTCGGCAGACCCGTGATAGGGCCTCGGCAGCACGAAGATCGTCTACCTCATCCTTTAGGCCACCCGGGCGCGCCCGGACCGCGCCGAACTCGACCAGACCGCCGAGAAGATCTCGACCAGGCGGAGCAGCTAGCGCGGGCACGCTCGCACAGCCCAGGCCGGATTGCCGTTAGCTGTAGTGAATCCGCAATGCCGCGTCCACGGCAGGTCCGGCGTCGACGAGAACCTCCGTGCCACGCGCGGTCAGTGCGACGGCATAGCTCACCGGCTGGCCGTCAAGGGTGACCGTCGTGGCATGCCTGCCGGACGGCAGGATTGCGCCGATCGTCAGCGCCGCGCCGACCCGCGAGTGCACCTTGGTCGTCAGCGTCCCACCACCACGGGACGCCGAGACGTCGATCGCGTGCGAGCCGAGCCGGATGTTCGTGCCCGCAACGTAGTGCTGCCCGGCCGGCACCTGCGGCACGACAGCCAGCCGGCCGTTGCCAAGATCCGGCGCGACTCCGAGCTCGTAGTGCACGACCGGCCACAGCACGCCGTACGTCCCCCACGCCTGCAGTCCCATGGAACGCTCGGTGAACAGCTTGTCGATGTTCGCCCCGAAGTCCGGCGACGGCGAGATCTCGGGCATCGCGCCCGGTGTCTCCCACACCGACGGGCTCGTCTGCACGGTCGCGTTCGCGTCGGTGTAGCGGCGTAGCTGGTTCGCGCCCATCCGGCCGAGCGCCGCCTCGGCCACCGCGGCGATCGACGTGGTGAGGGTGAAGGCCTCGCGATCGCTCGGCGCCGCGGACACCACCGAGTCACATGTCGGCCCGGGATTGCCCTTCGGGTCGGACGTCGGACCCGTGCCGGTGTGATAGAGCCCGTAGGTCCCTGTATAGCAACCGAGTTCGTGGCGGCGCACCGTCGCGGTCGCGTGCGCGAGCGAGGCCAACGGGCCCGCAGGCGCCCCATTGCTGGGCGGTAGTTCGGCCGAGACCGGGGTCAGCCCGATCCAGTAGCGCTGGAAAAGCTTGTGGTTGCCCGGGTCCTTGAGCGAGTCGGCGTAGGACGCGGTGCCCCGGCCGTACCACCACGCCTGCTCGAAGCGAGAACGTAGCTCGGCCGCCTTCGCGGTGGCCCAGTTCAGCGTCGCCGTGTCGTGCTTGGACGCGGCCATGGCGGCGAGATCGAGCAGCCCGCGCACCGCGTAGACGGTGTTGTCCAGCTTCTCCTGCCCCATCCCGGTGCGCTCGACATTGCCGGATCCCTCCAGCCAGCCGTCCCGGTCGATGTCGAGGTGGTTGAACACGTAGTGCATGTTGCGCACGGTGAAGTTGTACATCTCGTCGCGGAAGGCGTTGTCGCCCGTCCATCGCCAGACCAGCGCGACGTCGCTCGGGAACTTCACCGTCTCGTCGGTGTTGCCGGGGTCGCTGTTCGCGCCGAAGTAGACCGAGCCGTCGGGGGTGGTCTCGTGGATCACCTTTCCGCTCTTATGGTTCACGATGTCGCTGATCTGCTGCAGCGTCCGCAGGTGGTTCTCGATCGAGGCGAACTGGCCGCTCGCTACCGCGGGGAAGGCCGTGTACTCCCCGTCCGTGCCGAAGATCCAGGGATAATCCGGCCAGCCCGCGCCGATCCACCGGGCGCTCGGCAGCGTCCCGGTCGGCGCCGGATAACGGGTGCCGGCGTTGGTCACTCGCAGCTGCAGCGCGTCCGCGCGCTGGCGGGCGTCGGCCAGATTTTGCTTGCTCCACTGGACGCTCTGCGCGAGCAGCGGATCACCTGGCAGGCTCACGGCCGTGCGCGCGGCCAGGTTCATCCGCTGGGTGATCTTCTCGCGCAGCAGCCCGGCCGGATCGGACAGTGCCGCGGCCTGGTTGTGCGTAGCGGCGCCGAGCCCGTGATCCGAACCGCCGACGGAGAACCAGACAGTCCGGCGGCCGTTCGGCACGTCGAGCCGGTAGCCGAGTTCCCCACCGGTGCCCTTGCCGTAGGCGGTGTCGTCACAGCGCGGCGGCGTCGGCGGGGTGCCGGGACCGGACGGCCCGCACACGATGTCACCGGACTGCGGTCCACGGAAGTTCGCGCCCAGCTTGTGCGCGTCGGCCTTGACCGACGAACCCACGACCGCGGCCCAGGAGTGCGATGTCGAGTTCGGAATCGGCGGCGTGCCCCGATCTCGGAAGACGAGTCGGCCGTGCTGGTAGGACCCGGTATCCGGCAGGTTTGCCTGGAGCTGGCTGGGCTTCGTCTCACCCCAGGGGTATACCGACATCAGCTCGGAGTGCGCGTCCATCGTGAGCGTGATCGTCCGGCGGGACGTGGAGCTCAGCGTCAGCCCGATCAGTCCGGCCCGCAACCCGTCCGGCGCGAAGTCGGTACGGCTGACGGAGACTCCGCCGATCTTGCCGAAGTCCATCCGCGCATATCCCCAGCCGCTGGTGTAGCGGGTCGAGTGCAGCCAGGTGTCGTTGACCTTGAACCAGACGCCGTCCAGCAGCTTGATCGGCATGCTCCAGAACCCGCCCATCTCACCGCGGGTGTGAAAGCCCTCCGCCGGATAGCTGGCGTCCTCGGCGCCCGCTTCGTAGAACCGGGTGCCGATCACGAACGAGCGACGATCGGCCAGCCGACTGCTCGTGGCCAGCTCGGGCGAGCGGGCCAGGGCGGCATCGGACGCCACGGCGCCGGACGGGTTGCGGGCCGGACTGATCGGGCTGA
>JALZAI010000077.1 GCA_030948475.1 Actinomycetota bacterium | reverse complement strand
ATTACCGCGGCTGCTGGCACGTAGTTGGCCGGTGCTTCTTCTGCTCCTACCGTCACTTTCGCTTCGTCGGAGCTGAAAGAGGTTTACAACCCGAAGGCCGTCATCCCTCACGCGGCGTCGCTGCATCCGGCTTTCGCCCATTGTGCAATATTCCCCACTGCTGCCTCCCGTAGGAGTATGGGCCGTGTCTCAGTCCCAGTGTGGCCGGTCGCCCTCTCAGGCCGGCTACCCGTCGTCGCCTTGGTGGGCCATTACCCCGCCAACAAGCTGATAGGCCGCGGGCTCATCCCTAGCCAGAATCTTTTCCATCTCCGGAGGATGCCCTCAGAGATCATATCCGGTATTAGCCCCGGTTTCCCGGGGTTATCCCAGTGCTAGGGGCAGATTGCCCACGTGTTACTCACCCGTTCGCCGCTAGGGCTCCCTCCCCGAAGGAAGGGGCCTCGCTCGACTTGCATGTGTTAAGCACGCCGCCAGCGTTCGTCCTGAGCCAGGATCAAACTCTCCGTGAATGTCTATATGACGATTCCGGCTACCCGGATTGTCGACACAGAAAGTTACCGTCCTGCGACGGTGTCGATCACTGGTCATACGAGCTGGTCGTAAAATTGATTTCGCTCGATGTACCAAAGGAATCTCCTCAGACGTCGGCCGCGAACGGACGACGTTGACGAGAGTTATTTCATGGCACTAACTTTCGGCACGCTGTTGAGTTCTCAAGGAGCGGACGCCCACCATCGCCACCCTCTCGGGCGGTTCCGGGGCAACCCACGAAACGTTACTCCGGTCGGGCGGCCGGGGTCAAACCCGTCTCGCTCGCCTTCGTCGCGGGTCGGTGGACCCGATCGGCCGGCAACTCGCCTCGCATTGCGGCTAGTCCAAGCGCCTTCCGAGCGTCCCGCTGAAGCACACTGTACCTCGCCCTCGCGAGCCATCACATCGCATCGACGAAGCGGGCCACCCGCCGTTTGCCGGACGCGATCACCTGGCCGACCAGCTCCTCCCGCGCGACGTCATAGCGCCCGGCCACAACCGGGACGCCCGCGATCTTGACTGCGCCGGCGTCGATGTCCCGACGGGCGGCGCTGGTGCTCGCCGCCAGTCCGGCCGCGACGAGCGCCGCGGGCAGGTGCACCGGGTTGCCGGGGGGTAACGCCCGCTCGGGCGCGTCGGTGGCCACCTCACCGCGCGTGAAGAGCGCATCGAAGCGTTCCTCAGCAGCGGCAGCGGCCGCCGCTCCGTGGTAGAGCGCGACGACCGCGCGGGCCATCCGGCGTTTGGCGCGGTTGGCGGCTGGTCCCCCAGCGGCCACGTCGGCTTCGAGCGCATCCACCTCGCGCGGATGCAGCGCGGTGCACAATCGCGCGTACAGCCCGACCACCGGGTCAGGAATGCTCATCAGCTTGCCGAACTGTTCGGCCGCGGGCTCGTCGATTCCGATGTAGTTGCCGAGCGACTTTCCCATCTTCTCGACTCCGTCGGTACCGACCAGCAATGGCACGGTGAGCACGGTTTGCGGCGCCTGGCCGCGCGAACGCTGCAGTTCGCGGCCAACCAGGTTGTTGAAGGTCTGGTCGGTCCCGCCGAGTTCGATGTCTGCGTGGATCGCCACCGAGTCGATGCCCTGCAGCAGCGGGTAACAAAGTTCGCTCAGGGTGATCGGATGGTTCGCCGCGAAGCGGCGGGCGAAGTCATCCCGCTCGAGTAGTTGCGCGACCGTGAGCAGCCGCGTGTAGCCGAGCAGCTCGGCCACCCGCATTGTCGCGAGCCAGTCGGCATTGTTGACCACCTCGGCACGATCACGATCGAGGACGCGCATCAGCTGGTCGAAGTAGCCCTGTGCATTCGCGATGACCTGGTCCGCAGACTGGGCGGCGCGGGTGTTCGTTCGCCCGGACGGATCGCCGACCTGCGCCGTGAAGCCACCCACGACCAGGACCGCGGTGTGCCCGAAGTCCTGGAACTGGCGCAGCTTGCGCAGCACCACGGCGTGGCCCAGGGTCAGGCTGGTTCCGGACGGATCGATGCCGAGCTTCACTCGGAGTGGACGTCGCTCCCGGTCCGCAACCGCCAGACGCTCCGCGAGCCCGTCCGCGGGCAGGATCTGGGCCGCGCCGGAGGCCAGGACCTGGTACGCGTCGCGCAGATGTTCGGGTAAATCGGGCAGATCCCCCGGCAGCGTCGTACTCACGATTCGCCAGTCTGCCAAGCGGGCGCGATCGGGTTGCGCCCGCCCGGCCGGTAGGCCGACACCGACGCCGCCCCGTCCAGCCAGAAGCGCCACGGCCGCACGGTTGCGACAGCGATGCCGACCCGCGGTCCCGCAGTCACCCCACGACGGCGGCGGGTCGGCACGTATTCCAGGCGCACCGGTGAGTCCGGGTCGCAGAGGTCTACGCCGTAGGTGTCCGCGTCGAGCGCGAGGCAGCTCGCCAGCCGAGCCGGACCGCGGGCCAGTTCGCTCGTCCCGCGGGCTGCCGGACGGCGGGCACGTGCCGTGTCAAGTCCGTCCACGACGTCGCCGGCGCGCAGCAGCACCGCGGAGGCGCGGCCGAAAACGTCGCAGACCACGTTGGCGCACCAGTGCATGCCGTAGCTGAAGTAACAGTAGAGGTGGCCGGGTTCGTCGAACATCACCGCGTTGCGTCGGGTCGGCCCGCGGAACGCGTGCGAGGCGGGGTCGTCGGTGCCCTCGTACGCCTCCACCTCGGTGAGGCGCACGGCGACGCGTGCACCGCCGACGTCGGAGGCCAGGAGCGCGCCGATCATCCGCGGCGCGAGCCGCATTGCGGGGACGGCGAGCCGCGCCCTCAGCTCGGGTTCGCCCACGCGACCTGCTCGCGGACGGTGTCGGCGAGCGCGGACAGCTGCCCGGCCACCTGGGCCGGGGCCGTCCCGCCGGCGGCCGAGCGGGACTCGATCGATCCGGCGACCGACAGCACCGCGCGGACCTCGGGCGTCAGCCGCACGTCCACCTCGGCAAGCTGGTCGTCGGACAGTTCGGCCAGGTCGAGGTCGCGCCGCTCGCAATAGGACACGCACGCCCCGCTGATCTCGTGCGCCTCGCGGAACGGCACGCCCTGCAGCACCAGCCACTCCGCGACGTCGGTGGCGAGAGAGAATCCCGCCCCGGCGGCGCCAGTTAGCCGATCGCGGTCGAAACCGAGGGTGGCGATCAGCCCGGCGACCCCCGGCAGCAGTAGAAGCAGCTGCTCGACGGTGTCAAAGACCGGCTCCTTGTCCTCCTGCAGATCCCGGTCATACGCGAGCGGCAAACCCTTCAGAGTGGTGAGCAGGCCGGTGAGGTTGCCGATGAAGCGCCCGGATTTGCCGCGCGCAAGTTCAGCGATGTCGGGGTTCTTCTTCTGCGGCATGATCGAGGATCCGGTGGACCACGCGTCGTCCAGCCGCACCCAGCCGAATTCGGGTGTCGCCCACAGGACGATCTCCTCGCCGATGCGCGAGAGGTGCACGCCGATCAGCGCCGCGGCAAAGAGGAACTCGGCGACGAAGTCACGATCGGACACGGCATCGATCGAGTTGGCGGCAGGGCGGTCGAAGCCGAGTTCGGCGGCGACCGCGCCGGGGTCCAGCGGGAGTGACGAGCCGGCGAGGGCGCCTGCTCCGAGCGGCGACACCGCGGCCCGTTTGTCCCAGTCGCGAAGGCGGTCCACGTCGCGGGCCAGGGCATGGGCGTGCGCGAGCAGATGATGCGCGAGCAGCACCGGCTGGGCGTGCTGCAGATGAGTCAAGCCCGGCATGGCGACGTCGCGGTGGTTCTCGGCCTGGGTCACCAGCGAGGTCTCGAGGTCGGCGAGGGCGAGGACGAGACGACGGACCTGGTCGCGCAGGTAAAGCCGCAGATCGGTGGCCACCTGGTCGTTGCGGCTGCGTCCCGCGCGCAGCCGGCCACCCAGCGCGCCGAGCTTCGCCAGCAGCCCGCGCTCGAGCGCGGTGTGCACGTCCTCGTCCTCGGGAGTCGGGGCAAAGGCACCGGACGCGACATCGTCGGCCAGTTCGTCCAACGCGCGCAGCATTCGGGTGGTCTCGTCGTTGGTGAGCAGTCCGGCGCGGTGCAGCACGCGCGCATGCGCCTTCGACGCCAGCAGGTCGTAGCGCGCGAGCCGCCAGTCGAAGTGCACGGACAGCGACAGCGCTGCGAGCGCCGCGGACGGCCCGCTCACGAACCGTCCCCCCCAGAGTTGGGTCATGTTCGGGCTTGATCGCGGCGTGCGGCGATCCGGCTGGGCAAACCCCACAGCTGGACGAAGCCCTTGGCCAGGGTCTGGTCGAACGTGTCGCCGGTGTCGTAGGTCGCGAGACTGAAGTCGTACAGCGAACCTGCGCCGCGACGCCCGGTGGGCACGGCCATGCCGCCGGCGAGCCGCAGCCGGATGTCGCCCGTGACGTGCCGCTGCGACGAGTCGACGAACTCGTCGAGCGCTCGCCGGAGCGGGCTGAACCAGAGACCGTCGTAGACGAGCTCGGTCCAGCGCTGCTCGACCTGGAACTTGAAGCGGCGAAGATCGCGCTCGATCGTGAGATCCTCGAGTTCCTGGTGCGCGGTGATCAGCGCGATGGCGCCGGGCGCCTCGTACACCTCACGGCTCTTGATGCCGATGAGCCGGTCTTCGACCAGGTCCAGCCGTCCGACGCCCTGCGCGCCGGCACGCCTGTTGAGCTCAAGGATCGCGTCGAGAACGGACACCGGGTTCTCGTCGATCGCAGTCGGGACGCCGTCGACGAAGGAGATGACCACCTCGTCGCCGGTCGATTCGGCCGGTGGCCCGGTGTATGCGTAGAGCTCCTTGGTCGGCGGGTTCCACGGGTCCTCGAGGAAGCCGGTTTCCACCGCGCGTCCCCACAAGTTCTGGTCGACCGAGTACGGCGAGCTCTTGGACTGGTCGATCGGCAGGCCGTTGTTCTCCGCGAACGCGATCGCCTTGTCCCGCGTCATGCCAGAGTCGCGGACCGGGGCGATGACCTCGAGTTCCGGGGCCAGCGCGCCGATGCCGACCTCGAAACGCACCTGGTCGTTGCCCTTGCCGGTGCAGCCGTGCGCGACGGTGTCTGCGCCGTGCATCGCCGCAGCGCGGACGAGATGCTTGGCGATGAGCGGGCGGCTCAGCGCGGAGACCAGCGGATAGCGCTCGAGGTAGAGACCGTTCGCGCGCAGCGCGGGCAGGCAGTACTGTTCCGCGAACTCCTGCTTGAGGTCGAGCACGATCGCCTCGACGGCTCCGCAGTCGAGCGCCCGCTGGCGGATGACCTCCAGGTCCTCGCCGCCCTGGCCCACGTCAGCGGCGACTGCGACGATCTCCGCGCCGGTCTCCGCGGCGATCCAGCCGATCGCGACGGACGTGTCGAGCCCGCCCGAGTAGGCGAGGACGATCCTGGTCTTGCTCATCTTCGAGGTCTCCGTTCAGAGGTTGTGCAGATGACGGACGAGCGCGTTGCCGCCGTCCGCGTCGCGGGTGACGACGAGGATGGTGTCGTCGCCGGCGACGGTGCCGAGTATCTCGGGCAGTCGGGCGCGGTCGATAGCGCTGGCGAGAAAGTTGGACGCACCGGGCGGAGTGCGTAGCACGACCAGGTTTGCACTCGCTTCGGCCGAGACGAGCAGTTCGCCAAGCAGCCGGGCCAGTCGCGCCGGCGGGTCGTCATCGGCGGTGCGCGCCGAGAGCGGGGAACCGTCCTCGGGAATGACGTACACGGGCAGCCCGCCGTCGGGCGTACGCAGCTTGACGGCACCGAGTTCGTCGAGATCGCGCGACAGCGTTGCCTGGGTAACCGAGAAACCGCCGTCGTCGAGGGCTTTCGCGAGTTCGGCCTGGGAGCGGACCGGGTGATCGGCAAGTAGCGCGACGATGCGCGCGTGGCGCGCCGCGCGGCCCGGCGTCGTTGTCGTCATCCCTGCTCCAGCAGCCAGGTGAGTAGCGCCTTCTGCGCGTGCAGCCGATTCTCGGCCTCGTCCCAGACGACGCTCTGCGCTCCGTCGATGACCTCGGTGGCGATTTCCTTTCCGCGGTACGCAGGCAGGCAGTGCAGCACGATCGCGTCCGCGGCAGCCTTGCCGAGCGCCTGGGCATCGACGGCGAACGGACGAAACGGTCCGTCCCGCGTGTCCTTGTCGCGCTCCTGTCCCATGGAGACCCAGGTGTCGGTCGCGAGGACGTCCGCGCCGTCGAACGCAGTGTCGGGATCATTGGTGACCAGCACCGATCCACCGGTATCGGTGGCGATCCGCTCCGCTTTGGTCACCACGATCGGGTCGGGATGGTAGCCGTCCGGGCCGGCCACCCGAACCTGCATCCCGGCTGCCGCCCCGCCGAGCAGGTAGGAGTGGGCCATGTTGTTCGCACCGTCCCCGACATAGCTCAAGGTGCGCCCGGAGAGCGCACCCTTGTGCTCGCGGACGGTGAGCAGGTCGGCCAGGACCTGACATGGGTGGAACTGGTCGGTGAGTGCATTGACGACCGGAACCGTGCTGTACGCGGCCATCTCCTCGATGCGTTCCTGCCCGTAGGTACGCCACGCGATCGCCGAGACCTGGCGGGTGAGGACACGCGCGGTGTCGGCGACCGATTCGCGTTCGCCGATGCCCGCCAGGCGCGCATCGACCACGATCGGCAGTCCGCCGAGTTCGGCGACGCCGGCGGAGAAGGACAGCTGGGTGCGCAAGGTGGGCTTGTCGAAGATCAGCGCAACCGACTTCGGACCGCGCAGCGGCTGGTTCCGGTAGCGGTCGGCCTTCATAGCCTGGGCCAGGTCGAGGACCTCGCGAAGCTCGCCCGGCGCGAGATCGTCGTCACGCAGGAAGTGACGCGTCACAACGCGAGTTCATGCAATGCGGCCGCCAGGAGCCGGACGGCCTCGTCCACATCGGCTTCGGTGACCGTCAGCGGCGGAGCGAGGCGAATGATGTCGGCCTTCACCGCATTGACCAGCAGGCCCCGGCGCCGCGCCGCGCCCTCGACTGCTGCGGCGTGCTCGCCGGTCAGCACTAGCGCGCGCCACAGTCCGCTGCCGCGGGTACCGGAGACGAGCCGGCTGCCGATCGCGTCCAGCCCTGCTACGAGGTACTCGCCCGCCCGCTTGACGTTGTCGAGCAGCCGCTCCTGCTCGATGGTGTCGAGAACAGCGAGAGCGGCTGCGCAGGCGACCGGATTGCCGCCGAACGTGCTGCCGTGATCGCCCGGCTGGAACAGGCTGCCCGCGTCACCCACGCCGAGGCACGCGCCGATCGGCAGGCCACCGCCGAGTCCCTTGGCCAGCGTGATGATGTCCGGACGCACGCCCTCGGCCTGGCTGGCGAACCAGTTACCGGTGCGACCGATGCCGCTCTGCACCTCGTCCACCACCATCAGCGCGCCGGAATCGTCGCAGATCTGCCTTACCGCGGCGAGGTATCCGGCGGGCGCCGGGACGACGCCGCCCTCGCCGAGGGTGGGCTCGACGAACACCGCTGCCGTCTCGTCAGTTACCGCGCCGGCCAACTGGGCGGGGTCGCCGAAGTCGACGAAGTCGACCGGTCCGGGCAACGGCTCGAACGGCGCACGCTTGGGCGGGTTGCCCGTGATCGACAGCGCGCCGAGGGTGCGGCCGTGGAAGCTGCCGTTGCACGCGACGATTCGCAGGCGGTCTTGCGGGTTTCCGTAGCGGCGGACGAGCTTGAGCGCGCACTCGTTCGCCTCGGCACCGCTGTTGGCGAAGAACACCCGGGCGGGCAGGTCGAGCAGTCCGACCAACCGCTCGGCTAGGCGGACACCCGGTTCGTGGATCGCCAGGTTGGACGTGTGCGCGAGCCGGGCGACCTGCTCAGTGACCGCGGCGACGATAGCCGGGTGGGCGTGGCCAAGGCTCGATACGGCGATCCCGCCGAGGAAGTCGAGATACTCGCCTCCGTCCACGTCCCAGACCCGGACGCCATGGCCGCGGTCGAGCGCGATCGGCGGGGTGCCGTAGTTCGGCATCAGCACCGCGTCCCAGCGTTCTGCGAGCGTCATGGCTTCTCCTTCGTCGGCATGACCATCGTCCCGATCCCCTCGCTGGTGAACACCTCGAGCAACAGGGCGTGCGCGACTCGTCCGTCCAGGACGTGGGCGCGCGGGACGCCGCCCTCGACCGCGCGCAGGCACGCTTGCATCTTCGGGATCATGCCGGTGGACAGATCCGGCAGAATCGTGGCGAGGACGTCGGCGCCGATCTGGCTGACGATCTGGGTGCTGGCCGGCCAGTCGGCATACAGGCCCTCGACGTCGGTGAGCAGCACGAGTTTCTCGGCCTGCAACGCGACCGCGAGCGCCGCAGCGGCCGTGTCGGCGTTGACGTTGTAGGACTGCCCGTCCACGCCGCGTGCGACGGTTGCGATCACCGGGATCCGCCCCGCGTCGAGCAGCGCGATGACCGCGTCCGCGTCTACGGCGACGACGTCGCCAACCTGGCCGATATCGACCTCCTCGCCGTCCACGATCGCCGGGCGGCGCTCCGCAGTCAGTAACCCGGCGTCCTCGCCGGACAGCCCGACGCCGAACGGGCCGTGGTTGTTGAGCTGGTTCACCACGTCGCCGTTGACCTGGCCGGTGAGCACCGTACGCACGACCGACATCGCCTCGGGGGTGGTGACGCGCAGACCCGCTCGGAACTCCGAGACGATACCGAGCCGGTTCAGCTGCTCGGTGATCTGCGGACCGCCGCCGTGCACGACCACCGGCCGCAGTCCGGCGTAGCGCAGGAAGACGACGTCCTCGGCGAATGCGCGTTGCAGTTCGGGGCTGGTCATCGCGTTGCCGCCGTACTTGACCACGACCACCTTGCCGTGGAAGCGCTCCAGCCATGGCAGCGCGTCGACTAGAACGGCCGCCTTCTCCAGCGCCTCCGCCCGGCTCACGCCCGAGCCTTGCATTCCCTGCCGCAGAGGCAAGCTGGGACGGCAGAGGTGTGCGCGGGCCGGTTCATGAGGAGTACGCCGAGTTCTCTTCGACGTAGGCGTGGCTGAGATCGTTCGTCCACACGGTCGCGTCGACGTTGCCGGCGTGCAGGTCGACGTCGATCAGGACATGCCGGGCACTGAGATCGACGGCCGAGCGATCCACACCCGCCGCGCCGCGCGCGCACACAAGAACGCCGTTGATCGCGACATCGACGAGGTCTGGGTCGAAGTCGGCGCGGGTCGTGCCGATCGCCGCGAGCACGCGTCCCCAGTTGGGGTCATTGCCGAAGAGCGCGCACTTGAGCAGGTTGCTGCGTGCGATCGCGCGCCCCACCTCGACCGCGTCGTCCTCGGACGCGGCGCCGCCGACGTCGATGGTGATCTCCTTCGTCGCGCCCTCGGCGTCGGCGAGCAGTTGCCCGACGAGCTGTTTACAGACCACCTCGACTGCGGCGGCGAGGTCGGCCGGGTCGGGCCGGTAACCAGACGCACCACTCGCCAGTAGCAGCACGGTGTCGTTGGTGGACATGCAGCCGTCCGAGTCGAGCCGGTCGAAGCTGTGCCGCATGGCCGCGCGCAGTGCCGTGTCGAGAGTGGGGCCTTCGACAATCGCGTCGGTCGTGAGAACGCAGAGCATCGTCGCGAGAGCCGGCGCCAACATGCCCGCGCCCTTGGCCATGCCGCCGAGCGTCCAGCCGTCGCCGTGCCGGAACTCGTTCTGCTTGGCGACCGTGTCCGTCGTGCGGATCGCGTCGGCGGCATCTGGGCCGCCGTCGTCGCTCATCGTCAAGGCCGCCGCGTCGATCCCGGCGATCAGGGCCTGCATCGGAAGCCGTTCGCCGATCAGCCCGGTCGAGCAGACCGCCACTTCGCCGGCACCGACGCGCAGCACCCCGGCGACGTGTTCGGCCGTGCGGTGGGTGTCGGCGAAGCCGTCCGGTCCGGTGCAGGCGTTTGCGCCGCCGGAGTTGAGGACGACGGCCCGCAGCCGTCCGCCGGCGATCACTTGCTGCGTCCACCGCACCGGAGCGGCCTGGAACCGGTTGCCGGTGAACACTGCAGCCGCCGCGTCCTGCGGTCCGTCATTGACGACGAGGGCAACGTCTCGCGACCCCGAGGCCTTGAGGCCGGCAGCGACTCCGGACGCGCGGAAGCCCTTCGCCGACGTCACACTCATGGCGCGACACCGTCCACAGCCAAGCCGGCGGTTTCAGGCAAGCCGAGCATGATGTTGGCGTTCTGCAACGCTTGCCCGGCCGCGCCCTTGCCGAGATTGTCGATCGCGCTGGTAACGACGATGCGTCCCGAATCGATGTCGACGACGACCTGGAGGTGCGCTGAGTTAGAGCCGGCGGTCGCCGAGGTACGGGGTTGCTGACCTGCGGGCAGGACGTGCACGAACGGCTCCCTGTCGTACGCTTCGGCGAGCACAGCGCGGGCGGCATCGGCGGTGATCGGGCAGCTCGGGCGCAGGCTGACCGACGCCAGGATGCCGCGCGGCATCGGGGCGAGGACCGGCGTCATGGTGAGGGTGTGGATGCCGGTCGCCTGCTTCATCTCGGGGACGTGGCGGTGCGTGCCCACCTGATATCCGGTCAGGTCGCCCATCACCTCGCTGCCGAGCAGATGCGGCAGCGCGGTGCGTCCGGCACCGGACGTCCCGCTCGCGGACACCACCACAACGTCATCCGGGTCGGCAACCCCGGCCGCTATCATCGGCGCCGCGGCCAGGATCGCGGCTACGGCGTGGCAGCCGGTATTGGCGACCCGCTTCGAGATGGCGATCGCCGGTCGCTGCCCGGGCAGTTCGGGCAGGCCGTACGTCCAGGCCGGGTGGTGCTCGCCGCCGTAGTAGCGCGCATAGGCCTGCGGGTCGGCGAGGCGGTGGTCCGAGCCCAGGTCGACGATCCGGGTGTCGCCCAATTCGGCCGCCAACCCGCCGGACGCCCCGTGCGGCAGGGCGAGCAGGACGAGGTCGACGTCGGCGAGAGCCGCTGGCGTCGTGTCAGCGAAGCTGAGGTGCGCGAGCGAGCGCAGGTTCGGGTACAACTCGCCGACCGATTGCCCGGCCTTGCCGTGTGCCGTGAGCGCGACGACTTCGAGGTCCGGATGCGCTGCGACGAGCCGCAGTAGCTCAGCGCCGGCGTAGCCGCTGGCTCCGGCGATGGCGACGCGGTACCCCATGGAACAATTATGCACCATGACGCAACTTCATGCGAACAGCAGGTTCGTAGGCTGCACTCGTGGCGGCCGACACGCAGCTTCTCGCGGCGATCCGCGATGGGCTCCGGACGGCCGCCGTCTCCGAGCGCGCGCCGCAGATGCAGGCCTACATGAAGTCCGCGATGTCGTTTCGGGGCGTGCGGGTACCCGAGGTACGCGCGATCACCCTCGCTGCGGCGAAAGCACACCCCTTCGGGTCGCCGGACGCGCTGCGCGAGAGCGTCCTGGCGCTCTGGCGTGACGCGCGATTCCGCGAGGAGCGCTATGCCGCTACGGCGCTGCTCGACGTGCCGAACGCCCGGCGGGTACGCACGCCCGAACTGCTCGACACCTGCCGCGAGCTGATCGTGACCGGCGCCTGGTGGGATCACGTGGACGAGCTCGCGCATCGCGTCGGTGAGTTGCTCGCCGACTGGCCGGGTGACATTCGAGCGCAGCTCGTCGGGTGGACGAGCGACGATGACCCGTGGCTGCGCCGGGCGTCGATCATCTGCCAACTCGGACGCCGGGACGACACCGACCTCGACCTGCTCGGCATCGCGATCGAGGCCAACCTGGCCCACAGGGACTTCTTCATCCGCAAGGCGATCGGCTGGGCACTTCGCGATTACGCCCGCACCGACGCGAATTGGGTTCGCGCGCTCGTGGCCGCACGCGGCGATCAGCTCAGCGCGCTGTCGCGGCGCGAGGCGCTCAAGCACCTCTGAGCCATGTGCCGCCGTCAAGGCGCCGGCTTTCAGCTGCGCAGCACCGCTCCAGTCGCGGCGCCGGCTCGGGCGATCGCCGCGTCCCGGGCCGCCGTCGCCTCCTCGATCGTGAGCGTGCGGTCGCGCGCACGAAAGCGCAGCGCGAACGCCAGCGACTTCAGTCCGGTGCCGAGTCGAGACTCGTCGGCGTACAGGTCGAACAGCCGGACCGACTCGAGCAGTTCACCGGCCCCCTCGCGCACGGCCGACAGCACGTCGTCCGCGGGCACCGGGGCGGGCACCACGAGTGCCACGTCGAGCAGAACCGGCGGGAACGACGAGATGTACGGCGCGGGCGCTGGTCCGGGCGGCGCTAGCGCGTCCAAGTCCAGCTCCATGGCGCAGGTGCGCTCGGGCAGCCCGAGCGCGGCGATCACCCGCGGGTGCAACTCGCCCGCGTGACCGATGACGCAGCCGTCCGCCCGAAGCAGCTCGGCGCAGCGTCCGGGGTGCCACGGAGCGAGCCGTGTCGCGCGGACGCTCAGCGACGCGCGGGCGGCCCGGACCGCGACGCGAGTGGCTTCGACCGCGTCCGCCCACGTCGCGGTTCGCGCTCCGCCCCACCAGCCGGGACGCTCGATCTCACCGCACAGAACGGCCGCGAGGTGGCGCGGCTGGGGGGGGATCGCAGCGAACAGCGCGGCGAGTTCCGCCTCGTCCGGACGCGCGTCCACCCCGGGACGCGGCACCTTCGGCGCCGCCGGATCGGAGTGGAACACCAGCCCGTCCTCGAAGATCGCGACGTCGCGGTTTCCGCGGCCGAGGTTGCGCAGCAACGTCGACAGCAGCCCGGGCAGCAGGGACGTGCGCAGTTGCGGCTCAGCATCCGAGAGCGGGTTGGCCAGTCGCAGCGCTCGCCGGCGCTGATCGTCCGCGGCCAGGCCGAACGCGTCGTGGATCGACGGTGCCACAAACGGGGAGCTGAGCACCTCGAGGAACCCGGCGGACGCCAGCGCGCGTCCGACCTCCCTGCGCAGCGCCTGAGCTGGGGTGAGGCCGCTGCCGGCGATCGGCGCGGGCAGCACCGAGGGCAGCCGGTCGTAGCCGGCCAGCCGCACGACCTCCTCGACCAGGTCTGCCGGATCACGCAGATCCGGCCGCCAGGTCGGCGGCTGCACCTGAAGCAGGTCGCCGGGTTGGACGTCGCAACCCACCGCTTCCAGGTGCGCCACAACCGCCGCGCGCGGGATCGACATGCCCGCGGTCGCCTCGGGAAGCCCGGCGGCGATCGCGATGGACGGACGCGGCCGCGGCGCGCCGACGACTGTGTAGCCGTCGACCGCTCCCGCGCCCCCGTGCTCGCCGAGCAGGTCGACGCAGCGGCGCAGCGCCACGCCAGCGATCTCCGGATCGACCCCGCGTTCGAAGCGCCGCGATGCCTCGCTGGCCAGCTTGTGCCGCCGCGCTGTGAACGCGATCGCGGTCGGCTGCCAATGCGCCGCTTCCAGCACGATCTCGGTCGTGTCCTCGTCGATCTCGGTGGACGCGCCGCCCATCACGCCGGCCAGCGCGATCGGGCCCGAGTCGTCGGTCACCACGAGATCGTCCGTGTCGAGGCGACGCACGGCGCCGTCGAGCGTGCTGAGCATTTCCCCAGGCTGCGCGCGGCGCACGCCGATCGCGCCGGACAGCTTGACGCGGTCGAAGGCGTGCAGCGGCTGCCCAGTCTCGAGCATCACATAGTTGGTGACGTCGACCGCCAGCGCGATCGGGCGCATGCCGCACTGCCGAAGCCGCTTCGCCATCCAGTCAGGGGTCGGCGCGGACGGATCCAGGCCGGTTATGGCCATTGCCGAGAACCGGTCGCAGCCCTCGGCATCCTCCACACCGATCTCGTAGGCCTTGCCGTCGGGCTCCGGCAGCTCGACGGCGACGTCGTGGAACGACGTGCCGAGCGCTGCGGACGCCTCCCGCGCCAGGCCACGGATGGACAGGCAGTAGCCCCGGTCGGTGGTGACAGCGATGTCGAGCACCGCCTCGTCCAAGCCGAGAACAGGCAACGCGTCGGCACCCGGCTCGGCAGTCGCGGGCGGCGGTAGCACCAGGATTCCGGCGTGGTCGTCGCCGATGCCCAGCTCGCGCGTGGAGCAGATCATCCCGTCCGAGATGTGCCCGTAGGTCTTTCGCGCCGCAATGGCGAAGCCGCCGGGCAGCACGGCGCCCGGCAGGGCCACCACCACCAGATCGTCCGCCGCGAAGTTGCTCGCGCCGCAGACGATGCCGCGCGGCTCGCCCGCGCCGACGTCGACCTGGCACCAGCGGATCGTCTTGCCGTTCTGCTGTGGCTCGTCCTCGAACGAAAGCACCCGGCCGACGAGCAGCGGGCCGGAGATGCCGTCGGCTGCACTCGCGAAACCTTCGACCTCCATTCCGATCCGGATCATCGCGTCGGCGACGTCGCGCCCGCTCAGTCCGGCCGGCACGTCGACGTGTTCGGCGAGCCAGCTCAGCGGCGCCCTCATGCCGAACCCACTCCAGTCGGCCTCGTGGTCCGCACGGCAATGAGCAGCTTGCTTCCGGTTCTCATGCTGACATCCCGAAGGCTGCGGTGAACCGGACGTCGCCCTCGATGATGTCGCGCATGTCCTCGACGTCGTTGCGGAACATCAGCGAGCGCTCGATGCCCATGCCGAACGCGAACCCGCTGTAGCGCTCGGGGTCGATGCCGCACGCGACCAGCACACGCGGGTTGACCATGCCGCAGCCGCCCCACTCGATCCAGCCCTCGCTGTTACAGGTGCGGCACGGACGCTCGGGGTTGCCGACGGACGCGCCGCGGCAGACGAAGCAGACCAGGTCCATCTCGGCGCTCGGCTCGGTGAACGGGAAGTAGTGCGGGCGCAGGCGGGTCTGGATGCCGTCGCCGAACATCGCCTCGACCATGTGATCGAGCGTCCCCTTGAGATTGGCCATGGTGACGCCCTCGTCCACGACCAGGCCCTCCATCTGGTGGAAGACCGGGGTGTGCGTCGCGTCGAGTTCGTCGGTACGGAACACCTTGCCCGGACAGATCATGTAGATCGGCGGCTGCCGGCGCAGCATCGCCCGGATCTGGACCGGGGAGGTCTGGGTGCGCAGCACCAACCCGGTCGACGGCGGATCGACGAAGAAGGTGTCGGTCAGATCGCGCGACGGGTGGTCGGGTGGAGTGTTGAGCGCGTCGAAGTTGAACCACTCGGCCTCGAGCTCCGGTCCCTCGGCGATCTCATAGCCCATCGCGAGGAAGACGTCCTCGAGGCGCTCCATGATCGTGGTGAGCGGGTGCCGGGCGCCCTCGAAGCGGCGATCGGTGGGCAACGTGACGTCGACGGCCTCCTCGACCAGGACGCGTGCGTCGCGCTCGGCTTCGAGTCCGCCCTGCCGTGCGGCGACGGCCTGCCGGACCGCGCCGCGGGCCGTCCCGATGCGTTGCCCCGCGGCCTTGCGCGCGGCCGGCGGCAGCGCACCGATCTCGCGGTTGGCCAGCGCGAGCGGCGAGTGGTCCCCGTCGTGTGCCAAGCGCGCCCGCTTCAGCGCGTCGAGCGTGCCGGCGGCCGCGAAAGCGGTGAGTGCTGCGGCGACCGCGGCGTCGATTGCCGCGGGTTGCAGGGCGGCCACCTCCACGGGATCGAAACTCGGATCGGGCATGCGGGTGTCACGTCTCTCGTCGGCTGCGGGACTGGTCGAGTTTATGGGGACGCGGGTGCTCTCCTGATCGGGACGTGGCGGGTCACGCGCGGCGCTGGGCGCGGGCGCTGGCGTAGAGGCAGACTGCGGCCGCCGCAGCCACGTTCAGGCTCTCGGCACGCCCGTGGATCGGCACCCGGACGGACTCATCCGCGACATCGATCACCCGATCGGGCAGGCCGTTCGCCTCGCTGCCGAACAGCCAGGCCGTCGGCCGATCCAGTCCGTCGAGGCCGTCCAGGTTGCGTGTGCCGCCGCCCGACGTCGCGAGAGTTCTCAGCTGTGCACTCCGAGCTGCGTTCAGCACGTCCTCGACGTTCGGTTCGAGCACGACGGCAAGGTGGAACAGGCTGCCTGCGCTGGCGCGCACACACTTACCGTTGTAGACGTCCACGCCGCCGACGACCACGACGGCGTCCGCGCCGACGGCGTCGGCCGTACGCACGATCGTGCCGGCGTTGCCCGGGTCGTTCGGCTCGACAAGGACGGCGACCAGGCGCGCGCCGTCCATCGCGTGCGCCAGCTCGACGTCGATGCGGCGGCACACGGCGACCAGTCCTTGCGGCGTCACGGTCTCCGACAGCGCCGAGGCGTCCTTCGCCGAGACTTCCTGGGCCTTCTGGGTCAACTCGGGGTGGCGCTCGATTGCCTCCGCGGTGGCGAATAGCTCGAGCACGGCGTCCGCGAGCAGCGCCTCCCGCACTACCGGGGCGCCCTCGGCGAGGAACCGCCCGGCCTCGCGGCGCGCGCGCCGTCCGGTCAGCCGGCGGGCGGCTGCGAGTCGGGCGTTAGCTGATCGGAGCAGCACTGGGCAGCGTCGTCAGGCAGCCGACGAGGTGGCGCCACCGGTTGGCCTACTCGTAGACGCAGCGGCGACGGCGTCCTTGGCGAGCTTGGCGAGCACGGTGAACGCGGCCGGGTCGGAAACGGCGATTTCGGCCAGCACCTTGCGGTCGACGCTCACCCCGGCGAGGCGCAGGCCTTGGACGAAGCGGTTGTAGGTGATGTCGTTGGCGCGGGCCGCGGCGTTGATGCGGGTGATCCACAGCTGGCGGAAGTCGCCCTTGCGGGCCTTGCGGTCGCGGTACTGGTAGGTCGCGGAGTGGAGCAACTGCTCCTTGGCCTTGCGGTAGAGCCGCGAACGCTGACCCCGGTAGCCGCTGGCGGCCTCGAGGGTGCTGCGGCGCTTCTTGTGGGCGTTAACTGCCCGCTTGACGCGTGCCACGATGAATCCTTCGGTTGGTCGGGCCGTCCTCGAAACGGCGCGGGTACGGCGGGCTGGGACGGCGGAGCGTCAGCGGCCGAGCATCTTCTTCACCCGTGGCCGATCGACGGCCGAGATCTCCTCGGTGCCGCTCAGCCGCCGCGTCAGCGTCGAGGACTTGCGCTCGAGCTTGTGCCGTTTGCCGGCACGCTGAGTCAGCAGCTTGCCAGTGCCGGTGATCTTGACGCGCTTCTTCATCCCGCTATGGGTCTTGTTCTTGGGCATCTGGATCCCTATTCGACGGGCTCGCGCGGTACGGCCCCGGGGCGGGGTGCGCGTGCGGTTCGGGCTGCGGTGGCGGTGTTGCGGTGCGGGGCGACGACCATGACCATGTTTCGTCCGTCCTGCTTCGGTGAGGATTCGACGAAGCCGAGCCCGGCGATGTCTTCGGCGAGGCGCTGCAGCAGCCGGAAACCCAGTTCAGGGCGGGACTGCTCGCGTCCGCGGAACATGATCGTGACCTTCACCTTGTCGCCCTGCTTGAGGAATCGCTCGACGTGACCCTTCTTGGTCTCGTAGTCGTGCGAGTCGATCTTGGGGCGCAGCTTCATCTCTTTGATGACGGTCAGCGCCTGATTGCGACGAGCCTCGCGTGCCTTCTGCGCGCTCTCGTACTTGAACTTGCCGTAGTCCATGAGCTTGCAGACGGGCGGGCGCGCCATCGGCGCGACCTCGACGAGATCCAGGTCTGACTCTGCGGCCAGTTCGAGGGCCTTGCCGATCGGCACGATGCCGACCTGCTCGCCCTCGGGTCCGACGAGACGCACCTCGGGGACACGGATCCGGTCGTTGATCCTCGGTTCGGAACTAATGGGACCTCCAAGATAGAAACAGTCGGTGGTGCTGCCGAGCCGGCGTTCCGGATGAACGAAGGCCCCGCTGCGGCGTGCGCGCGGGGCCCTGTCGATGCC
>JALZAI010000074.1 GCA_030948475.1 Actinomycetota bacterium | reverse complement strand
GAACCGCGTGTTCACAGCGCTGCTGTTGGACGCGCCGCCACCGCTCCGGGCCACTACAGGCCACGTGGAGGAAGATCCGGTGGCCGCCTACCGCGACACCTCGGCCGCACTCGAGTCTGCCTTTGGTCAGCCGGGAATTCTTGAACGCCAGTACCGGGGGCCGCTGGGAGCTGCCACCGGGGCGGAACGGTTGCAGATCCGCCTCTACGATCTCCTTGCTCACGGCTGGGATCTGTCTCAGGCCACGGGGCAACCGTTCAACGTGCGCGGGGACCTCGTTGAGCCGTCGCTGGCCTTCGCTCGTGTGCAATTGGCCGAACAACGCCGAGAGGGGCGGTTCGCTCCGGCGCAGATGGTCAACGAGAACGCGGCTGCAATCGAGCGGCTGGCGGCTTTCCTAGGGCGAACGGTTGGGTGGTCGTGAGCGAGCGTTGGTCGTGAGCGACTTCACCGTGGGCGACGTCTCCGAAGTCTGGTCGCCGGCCTTCAGCGCCGATCGCGTGGCCCTCATGTTCGACGTGATCATTGCCGGGTGCGGGCCGACTGGTGCGATGCTGGCCGCCGAACTGCGGCTGCACGATGTGCGGGTACTCGTTCTGGAGAAGGCAACCGAGCCCGTGTCGTTCGTCCGCGTAGTCGGTCTGCATATTCGCAGTATCGAGCTGATGGCAATGCGCGGACTGCTGGAGCGCATTCTCGAACACGGAAGACAGCGTCCGGCCGGCGGCTTTTTCGCCGCCATCACCAAACCCGCGCCCGAGGGCCTGGATTCCGCGCACGCCTATCTGCTGGGCATCCCGCAGCCGGTCATCGAGCACCTGCTCGAAGGACATGCGATCGAACTGGGTGCGCGGGTCCGGCGCGGTTGTGCGGTGGCCGGTTTCGAGCAGGACGACGAGGGTGTGACCGTCGAGCTGGCCGACGGGGAACGGCTGCGTTCGCGCTATCTCGTCGGCTGTGACGGCGGGCGTAGCACGGTGCGCAAACTGCTCGGCGTCGGCTTCCCCGGCGAGCCCTCGCGGAACGAGACGCTGATGGGCGAGATGGAAGTGGGTGTACCGCAGGAGGAGATCTCCGCCAAGGTGACCGAAATCCGCGAGATCGATAAGCGATTCAGTCTGGGACCCTTCGGCGAGGGGGTCTATCGCGTGGTCGTCCCCGGCGCAGGAGCCAGCGATCGCACGGAACCGCCTACCCTCGAGGATCTCAAACAACAGTTGCGCAGGATCGCCGGGACGGATTTCGGTGTGCACTCCCCGCGCTGGTTGTCCCGCTTCGGGGATGCCACCCGGCTAGCCGAGCGTTATCGGGTGGGGCGGGTGCTGCTGGCAGGTGACGCGGCGCACATCCATCCACCGGCCGGCGGTCAAGGCCTCAACCTGGGCGTTCAGGACGCGTTCAATCTTGGCTGGAAGTTGGCCGCACAGATTCGCGGCTGGGCGCCGGAATCACTGCTGGACACCTACCAGGCCGAACGTCATCCGGTCGCCGAGGACGTGCTCGACAACACTCGCGCCCAGATGGAACTGCTGTCCGCCGAACCGGGCCCACGGGCCGTGCGCAGGCTGCTCACCGAACTGATGGACTTCGACGAGGTGAACCGCTATCTGATCGAGAAGATCACCGCGATTGACATCCGCTACGACTTCGGCGAAGGCCCCGACCTGCTCGGCCGCCGCATGCGCGACATCGACGTGAAACAGGGCCACCTCTACGGTCTGCTGCATCGCGGCCGCGGCCTGCTGCTGGACCGCACCGAACACCTGACCGTCGGCGGCTGGTCAGACCGGGTCGATTACCTCGCGGATCCCACTGCGGTCCTGGATGTTCCGTGCGTCCTTCTGCGCCCCGACGGCCACGTCGCCTGGATCGGCGACGATCAACAGAACCTGGACCACCACCTCTCCCGCTGGTTCGGCACGCCCGGCGTCCTTGAACACCTGGCGTACGGGCGGGGCGTTGGCTGACGGCGACGGTCGTCGCCCCCACCTCGTACGCGGCGACGAGCTCGGCCTCACACCGTGCAGATGAGGGCTTTCTCCCTTGACGACCCTGGAGCCGTGGTATACAACGTAGTTGTTGTACACGTTTCTGGTTGTGTTCGCCGGAGTAGGAGGTTCGTGCGTGCCGGTACTCGAGGATGAGCTGAGTCGGACTTTTTCGGCGTTGGCCGATCCGACGCGGCGCGCGATGTTGGGCCGACTGGCAATGGGCGACGCCACCGTGACCGAGCTGGCTGAGCCGTCCGCGCTCACTCAGCAAGCGATCTCGCGGCACGTGAAGGTGCTGGAGCAGGCGGGACTGATCTCCCGGATGCGTGCCGCGCAGTCCCGCCCTTGCCACCTGGAACCGGACCGCCTCGAGCTGGCGGAGGCGTGGATTACCGAACAGCGGCGGATGTGGGCGGAACGCTATGACCGGCTTGATCTGCACCTTGAGACACTCGCGAGAAGGGATCTCACCCCATGACAGAGATCGATGAGCTGAGTTATCGGCGGGTGCACCGCGCGCCGCGCGAATTGGTCTTCGAGTGCATGACGACGCCGAAGCACCTCGCACAGTTCTGGGGTCCGAGCGGGACTTCGTCACCTGTGGACGGCATCACGGTGGATCTCCGTCCCGGCGGCGTGTTCGAGACACGAATGGTCAACGACGTCGACGGCTCCGAGTACACCATGCGTGCCGTCTATCGGGACGTTGCACCACCAGAACGGCTCGTGTGGCAGGAAGCCACATCCGGGATGGTCACGACCGTCACGTTCAACGACCTCGGTGACGGCACCACCGAAGTGCTTACTCACCAGACCAAGGTGCCGGCCCATTACCGCACGGCCGAGGCCCAGGCCGGGCATGCGACCAGCTTCGACCGATTCGACGCCTACATCGCCGCGCTGGCAGCCGCGAACTGAGACCGCGCCGGCGGGTGCCGCCTCCCGTCGCTTCCGAAAGACGAGACCTCGATGAAAGCTGTCCTTGACCGCCCGCGCCCCGACTCCCGCGCCATGAAGCCGCACCCTTCGCCTGGTGTTCAGCCGTTATCAATGATTTGCGCTCACACGAAGGAGCCCTCCCAATGAGTACGAACGAGACGACCAACCTGCAACACTTGGTCGCACCCGAGTTCACATGGCTCGCCGACGTCCTCGACGGACTCGGCGTCAAGGCCTGGGACACCCCGTCGCTCTGCGCCGGCTGGCGGGTGCGCGAGGTGGTTGCCCACTTGACCCAGGCTGTTCGCTACGCGCCACCTCTGTTCCTCGCGGAGTTGGAAGCATGCAACGGTGACTTCACGCTCCTCTCGAACCGCATCGCGGTGCGCGACGCGGTGCTGCCGACCGCCACGCTCCTCGCCAACCTCCGCGACGATGCAATGCACGCATGGGCTCCGCCCGGTGGTGGCCCGATGGGAGCTCTGAGCCATGTCGTGATACATGGGCTGGACATCACCGTTCCCCTTGGGGTCACCCGGCCAGTCGTAAGTGAGGCCGTCATCGCGGTGCTGGAGCACCTCACCGTTGCCGGCGGGCATGCCAACTTCGGCTTCGACCTTGACGGCCTCTGCCTGCAGGCCACCGACCTCAAATGGTCCTTCGGTTCCGGCAGGACGACCAGAGGCACCGCCGCTGATCTCGTGCTCCTCATTAGCGGCCGGGACGTGGGGCCTGGTCGGGTCCTCGATGGTTAGACCGTGGTCGTCGCGTCCATTGACGGCCCATTGACCGCTCGTACGCGCCAGCTCCGGGTCGCAGCCCAGGTGCCACGACGGCCGTGTGCAACGTGCGGATGTGCCACGTACGCTCCAGCCCGCGCGGAAGCTCGCATCGCGGGGGTCAACCGCCGTCGGCTTCGGTCTTCGCTGATGGGCGATTGATGAGCAACTTTGCGGAAGTGCATTTCACCCGAAGGCCGCATCCCCGCCGAGAGCGGGTGCTGTGAGCCGTTCACGCGTCGACGAGTTCGAGGCGGCGACCACACCACATCGCCGTGAGCTGCGGGTGCACTGCTATCGGATGCTCGGGTCGGCGCATGACGCTGATGACCTCGTGCAGGAGACGCTGCTCCGCGCGTGGCGCGCCTATGACCGCTACGACCCAGAGCGAGCGTCGGTTCGGACGTGGCTGTATCGGATCGCGACGAACGCGTGCCTCAACGCACTGGAAAGCCGGGAGCGTCGACCGTTGCCGTCCGACGTCGGCGCTGTGTTCGATGACCCGGAGGCTCCATTCGTCCCAGGGTTCGAGGTGCCGTGGCTCGAGCCGCTCCCGGTCGACCCGGAGACGTCAGCAGTTGAGCGAAGCCGCCTCCGGCTCGCGTTCGTCGCCGCGCTCCAGCTGTTGCCGCCGCGACAGCGCGCCGCGCTGATCCTTCGCGAGGCGCTCGACGTTTCCGCGGGCGAGGTCGCGGAGTCGCTCGGGATGACCACCGCCGGCGTCAACAGCGCCCTCCAGCGCGCACGAGCCGGGATCGTCGCGGCGGGTGTGAATCCGGACGCACAGGCGGAGCCGGTGGGCGAGCAGCGCGCGGTGGCCGAACGCTACGTGGCCGCGTTCAAGCGCGCGGACGTCGGCGCGCTCACCGCTCTCCTCGCCGATGACGTCGTGCTCGAGATGCCGCCGATGTGGAACTGGTACGTCGGGACGGCGGCGTACGGCGCGTTCATGCGACGTGTGTTCCGACTCAGGGGGACGACGTGGCGGACGGTGCCGCTCTGGGCGAACGGCGAGACCGGCTTCGCCGCGTACGCCGCCGGTGAGCTGCACACCGTGCAGATCCTGACCGTATGCGACGGTCGGGTTGTGCGCACAACCGCGTACCAGGACGAGAAGGTCTTCGATCTCTTCCTCCTCGACCGATGAGTCGACCGTCGGCCGTCGGTACGTACTGATGGACCGGCGCTCCGGCCG
>JALZAI010000059.1 GCA_030948475.1 Actinomycetota bacterium | reverse complement strand
ACGGCGATCGAGGAGGCGCTCACCGAACTACGACCCACCGCCGACGCCGACACCGTCCTCGCCCTCTCCGACGCCGCGGGGATCGCGGCGTTCAGCGGAGACCCCTCCGCCCGGGTGCTCGCCGACGAGGCACTCGGCCTCGGCCAGGACCTCGACGTCGCCCCCGCCCTGCTGGCGCGCCTGTTCATCACCCAGAGCACCGCCGACGCGTTCGCCCAACGACTCGCACAATCAGCCGCCCTGCTGGGGCACGCCGCCGCGCTCGCCCAACGTGCCGGTGACCGCCAGGTGCAGGGACTTGCCCTGCTCAACCTGTCCGCCACGCTGCTCGCCTCGGACTTCCCGGCTGCCGCCCCGGCGGCGCAGGAGGCAGCCGACCTGTGCCGGCTCATCGGTAATCGATCCGTCCTCGACGTCTCGGTCGCCAATCTCGGCTTCGCGCACCTGTGCAGCGGGGACTGGGACGCAGCGCTGGCCGCGGTCGACACCGCCGTCACCGACGACGGCCTCGACGGCGGACTTAGTGCCACGCTTCGGGCGATGCTGCTCGGGCTGCGCGGCGACCCCGCCGGCGCGGCCATGGCCGCCGAACTGCCCGACCTGCGCGCCTCGGACAACATCCAGGACATCGCCACCCTCGTCGGCATCGACGCCACGCTCGCCACCGCGGAGGGCCGCCCGCGTGACGCCCTCCAGGCGCTAACGTCCATGTTCGCCCCCGGCTCGACGCCCGACCTGGGACTGGAGCACGTGTTCTGGGCCTGGCCGATTGCCGCCCGCGCCGCCCTCGAAATCGGCGACCACGCCGAGGCCCGCCGACTCGTCGCACTGCTCGACGACCGCCCCGTCGGCCACCTCCCGGCCCTACTGCGGGCCAACCTCGCGCTCGCCCGCGCCCGCCTCGCCGCCGTCAACCACGAATCCACCGTCGACGACGACCCTAGCGAGGACGTCGACCGCATGTTCGCCCACGCCATCACTGCACTGCGCGCCGCCGGCAGCCCCTACCACCTCGCCCACGGCCTGCTCGACCACGCCACCCATCTCCGCACGCACGGACGCGACGACACGGCCGCCCGCGACGAAGCCGCCACCATCGGCCAACGCCTTCACGCCGTGGAGATCACCCGCCGAGCCGCAGAAGCAGAAGTCTCCGCCAGCGTGATCGGCTGACACCGCGAACACCCGTATCGAATTGCTCGTTGTCCGCCGAGGGTGACATCACGGCACCGGCAAGTCGTCTACCAGCGCATACAGGCTCATCTGCGCACGATCCACCGCAGCTTCACGTGCGCGAGATCGACGGGTAGGTGGGGGCGGCTGCATCGGATGGGAAATGACCGGAGCGCCGACGCCGCGTGCACGATCGCCGCTATCCGCCGGTAGTGGTGAAGGCGCGACGGTAAGCGAGCGGGGTCGTGTGCACCACCCGGGCAAAGTGCTTGCGGAGTTCGCCTGCGGTGGTGAATCCGCTGCGGGCCGCGACGGCGTCGACCGGCTGATCGGTGCTCTCGAGCAGCCGCTGCGCCAGCTGCACCCGCTGGCGCAGGAGCCACTGGTAGGGAGTCGTGCCGGTGGTGTCGAGGAACCGGCGCGCGAACGTGCGGCGGCTCATCGCCGACCTGGCGGCGAGATCGGCCACGGTGACGTGATCGCCGAGGTGTTGCTGCAGCCACGCGAACGTCTCGGTGAACAGCACATCGGTTTCGGCGTCCGGGAACGGCGTGCGGATGTACTGGGCCTGTCCGCCGTCGCGGTATGGCGCGACGACGAGTTCGCGGGCGAGTTCGGCGGCGACGTCGGCGCCGCGGTCCGTGCGCACCAGATGCAGGCACAGGTCGATGCTCGCCGCGCTGCCAGCTGAGGTCAGCACGTCACCGTCGTCGACGTAGAGCACGTCGGGGTCGACCTGCACTTTTGGGTGCAGCCGGGCCAGCTCGGCGCATTCTGCCCAGTGTGTGGTAGCCGGTCGCCCATCGAGCAGACCGGCCGCAGCGAGGATGAAGGCGCCAGTACATAGCGAAACGACGCGCGCACCGCGGTGGTGTGCCCGACACAGCGCGTCCAGGAGCTGCGGCGGGAGGCGATTGGCGACGGCGTCGCGCCGTTCGCACGGGGGCACGACGACGGTGTCGGCAGCGGCCAGGGACCTCATCCCGTGCGCGACGTCTACCCGTAGGCCGCGGTCGGAGCGGACGGACGTGCCGCGACCGCCGGCGCCGCAGATCAGCAGGTCGTACCACGGTCCCGGGATTCCGGTGCCGTCCTGGTCGCCGAAGATCTCGCAGGCTACGGACAACTCGAAAAGTGAGACGTCCTCGAAGACCACGATGGCCACCGTGTGCTTGTTGGCCGTTTTAGCACGCATATGGTCAATGATGCCACTGTCGCCGAATGCCGCGGACGACCAGCATGGTGATCATGAACAACTCGATGGATGTCGTCAGGACCGCGCGCCGCCCGGTCAGTCACACCGCTCTCGTGCGCGTCAAGGACGGCCTCGCCTTACGGCGCATCGGGCGGCGACATCGGGTGTTCGCGCGCGTTTTCGCCCGCTCCCTCGATGCGCAGTTGGCCGGCGGGCAGGCGCCCGAGGATCGCTGGTTGCGGTCAGTGCGGGCAACCGTGCTGTCCGGACCGGTGTTTCGACAACGACTCGCAGGCGCGTGGGCACATGTCCTGGCGCGTGCTGAAGGCGCCGAACGCCGACCACTCACCGGGATCGGAGCGCGCGGCGCCGACACGCGTGGCGGCCGCGAGCTGATCGCTGCGTTGATCGACATCCTGCAGTCGCCCGGGTCGGCGTCGGCGCGAGGAGTCGCGATGGCCACCGAGCTGCTCACCGACGGCACCGGCCCGCTGTACCGCCCGCGCTCGATCGAGCACCTCTCGGCAGCGGTGGCTGCGACGATCCGGAGCCTGCAGCCCAGCGAGCCCCTGGCGACGCAACGACCAAAAGCCGGGCCCGCGACCGCGGGGTCACATTCTCCTCGGTTCGACAAGGCGATCGAGCTGGCGGGCAACACCGCCGAGACCGCCTAGCTGACGCGCCCCGCGACCAGCTGGGCCAGTGCCCGCGAATCCGGTCGAGACGGTGCGTCGTGTTCTCCCATTTCTGGCTATGGCGATTCAGGGCGCGACGAGGCGATATCGTGGTCGCCTTCTCGGGCGAGATGGCGGGGCTGGCAGGTGTGCTTCGAAGGCTCGTTTTCGGCCGAAGACGCCGAGTCGCTTATCGCAGGTCGTGGGCAGCGGCATGGTCGGATGCTCCGATCCGACAGCGGCACGAGCGGGCGCCCTACCCATGATCATTACTGGCCTATGCGTCCGTCGATCCGCTCACGCAACAGATCGGCGTGACCCATGTGGCGGGCGTACTCCTCGATCATTCCGACCAGCACGTCGCGCAGCGACATCGGCCCTCCACCGCTGCCATGCTGATTCAAGGGATCGTTGCCGGTGATGTCGAGACTGGGTGCCTGGGCGACGAACCGCGTGGCGAAGTCCACCTCTGCATGCCATGCGTCCCACGCCTCCGCAACCACCTGGGGGTCAGCAACAGCACCAGCGAAATCACCGTCACGGTCGGCGTCGGAGCAGAACAGCCGGGGCATTTCCTGTCCTGACATCATCAGCCGGAACGTCCCACGCTCCACCTCGGCGAGGTGTCGCACCAGCCCCAGGAGCGACATCGTCGACGGCTCGACGGAACGCCGCGCCATAGCCTCCGCTTCAAGACCTGAACACTTCATCTCCAACGTGAGGCGTTGACAGCGCAGGGATTCCACCAGCGTGGTGCGCTCGTCGCCCAACCTTGGTCCGTTCTCACGCGGGTCGTCGTCAGACGGCTTGCCGTCCGCGGTGAACATGTCGGCTCGTCGCGTCGTCGCCATGGCCGCAATCATCGGCGATGCGCGTGGCGGCCGAAACCGATTAACGGAGCCTGCCGATCGTGCTGCGGCTCCACGATGATCAACTTACGCCCTTTGGTGGGCACCTATGCCGAAGCGCCGGGCCGTGCGGCTGTGCAGGACCTTGCGTGCGCAATGGTCGGCCATCGAGCGCTGGTCCCGTCGATAGGACGGTGATCTTCTTCAGACCCTCGGTGAAATCGGTCTGCTGGGAAGGCGGTTGATGCGGTCGTTGTGCACCCTCGCACCGCCCATCGTGCCCTGGCACAACCAGCTCGCTCCCCCGGACCGGGTTGTCGCTGTGTCCGCGCCGCAGCGGGCCAGCATCCGCTATTCCGCGAGCGCGGGCGGGCGGCGGCTTGGGCGTGGCGTTGGCTGGACGGGTCAGGGTCCGCCGCGCCAGTGGTCGATCCGGTCGTGGTCAGGGGTGAATCCGTTCTTGACGCCCCAGAGCACGGCCTGGGTGCGGCTGGCCACGTCGATCTTGCGGTAGATGGTGCGGATGTAGGACTTGACGGTGTTCGGGCTGAGGAAGGTCAGGGCGGCGACGTCGGCGTTGTTCTTGCCCTGGGTGATGAGGGCGAGGATTTCGGCCTCGCGGTCGGTGAGGCCCTCGCCGCGGCCGGGCCAGTCCAGCCCGAGTGCCGCGCGCGCGCGGCGGGGCGGTTCGCTGATGACGGTGTGCCCCTCGTGCACGGCTTCGAGGGCTTTGACGAGATCCCGGGCGGGCAGCGTCTTGGACAGGTATCCGTGCGCCCCCTGCCGGCGGGCGCTGGCGATGAGGTCGGGGTGGAAGTTCCAGGTGTAGACGACGACCCGCTTGGCGTGCGGGCTGCGGACCAGCACGCCGATTTCTTCGTGATCGGATTCCGGCTGGGCGAACGAGTCGTACAGCGCGATGTCGACGTTGTCGTGCAGCGCTTGGTTCGCGTCGATCTCGGCGACGAGGACGCGGTCACGGTAGGGGTCCAGCATGCTCGCGACGCCGGTCAGGACGACGTCGTAGTCATCGATCAGGGCGATCAGGAGTGGTGGGGGCGCAGGCGACATGACACTCAGCGTAAACCTACCTAGGGGTGTATTGCCGCATCCCTAGGGGTGGTTCAGTTGGTGGATCAGCAGTCTTGGTCCCGACTGGGACCGTCGACCCACCCGCACGCCCGGCGCGTGCGCCAACGAAAGGTCACATCATGATCGGTCTGATCATCAGCCTCATCGTCATCGGCTTGATCGCGGGCGCTGTCGCGCGCCTGCTGATCCCCGGCAAGCAGGACATCGGCATCCTAATGACGATCGTGCTGGGCATCGTCGGCTCCTTCGTCGGCGGCTTCCTCGGCTACCTGCTCTTCCACAAGGACGCCCAGAACGGGTTCCTGCAGCCCGCCGGCATCATCGGCTCGATCATCGGCGCCGTCATCGTCCTGCTCATCTACACCCGCGCCGGGCAACGCCACACGGTGCGCCACTGAACGCGGCACGAAGGCCCGACGCGGACGCCGCGCTCACGCGACGCGGTGTCCGCGCCACGGTGCGAGCGATCGGTCCGGGTATCCGGCATCTACCCGAGACCCGCCGGCGATGAACCGGTGAGTGTGCATGAGTTGTCTCGGAGCGAGGCGCGTCGGGTCGCTGTGCAGGCCCAGTTGCTGGACAGCGCGCGGCCGACCGGGTTACTGGACGTGGTGCGCCGTCTAACCCTGCTGCAGAGCGACACCACGACCGTGATTGCCCCGAGTGCCGATCTGATCGTCTGGACTCGGCTGGGAGCGCCGTACCGGCCGGACGAGTTGTCCGCGGCGATGCAGGATCGGACGCTGGTCGAGCTGCGCGGGATGATCCGCCCCGGCGAGGATGTGGCGCTGTATCGCGCGGACATGGCCGAGTGGCCCGGGTCGGGTGACGTACCCAACTGGCGCGAGGCGCAACGCGAATGGGTGGAGGCAAACGGCGCGTTCCGGCAGGACGTCCTCGAGCGCCTCGAGGATGCGGGCCCGCTGACCTCGCGCGAGATCCCGGACACTGCCGCGGTTGCGTGGAGGTCGAGCGGGTGGAACAACAATCGCAACGTCCGGATGATGATCGAGTTCCTCGTGTTGCGTGGCGAGGTCGCCGCGGCCGGACGTCGAGGAGGCGACCGGTTGTGGGATCTGGCCAGTCGCATCTACCCGGACAACGCGGTGGTCCCAGTTGCCGAGGCGCTCCGGATCCGAAACGAGCGCCGGCTGCGCGCTTTGGGCATCGCTCGCGGGAGAGGTCCGGAGTGTCCGGTCGAGCCGATGGACGTGGGCGAGGCCGGTGAGCCGGCGATCATCGACGGCGTGACGGGCAAGTGGCGCGTCGACCCGGCACTGCTGGGTCAACGGTTCCGCGGACGTGCGGCGCTGCTGTCACCGCTCGACCGCCTGGTGTACGACCGGAAGCGGACGATGGAGCTGTTCGAATTCGACTACCAGCTGGAGATGTTCAAGCCCGCGGCAAAACGACGGTGGGGCTACTACGCGCTGCCCATCCTCTGCGGGGACCGGCTGGTCGGGAAGCTCGACGCCAGGGCCGACCGCGCGGCGGGTGTTCTTCAGGTTGGCGCGATCCATCAGGACGTGCCGTTCAGCAAGGCAATGGCTTCAGCAGTCCACCGCGAGATCGCGGATCTGGCGAGCTGGCTCGGACTGGAACTTGCCAAGGCGGCCTGACCGTATCCGGCGGGTCGCGCGTGCACCGATCAGAGCCGCTTGTCGAGCAGCCAGCTGAGCACCTGCAACGCCTGCTGCAGCGTCCATGCCGCGCCGTCCGCGTGAGCGAGGCCTCGGGTGCCCTCCGCGGAAAGGAATGACCTGATCCTGGCCGGAAGGGCCGCGCCGCGCGCGACATGCGGCGCGCCATCGAGTTGGAAGCGTTTGTGGCCGCGGCCGTCGAGGAAGAACACCTGGTCGGAGTGGGTGATGTCGTAGGTGAGCGGCTTGTCGGTCAGCCAGTCGCGCGGCGCTGGGCCCACCTCGGGCGCCTGCTTGCGGTACACGCCGAGCCGATTCCACAGCCCGTTCAGAACCGCAGTCGATCCGGTGAGCGTGAGCCAGTTCGCCGGCGCGGGCGCGTACAGGCGGCGGTAGGCCGCGAGCCGCGGGCGCGTGTCGCGCGCCGGGTCGACGGTGATGCTGAGGAACACGACCCGCCCGGCCAACCCCGCCGACTGGACCCTGCGTGCTGCGGCGACAACGTTGGCCGTGTCGAGCGGGCAGGTCCCCTGGCAC
>JALZAI010000019.1 GCA_030948475.1 Actinomycetota bacterium | reverse complement strand
GCTCGTAGTAACGGAGAGTCAGCACGATGCGCTCGCGTTCCCCGAGGGCACCGACGGCTTCAGCGAGAATCTTCCCAGGATTTCCAAAGTGCCCGGCCAACGCCGTAACCCAGCACCGCCGATCACCCGCCGCGTCCCTGCGACCGCCGCGGTCATTGGTGGTGGCGCAGCATCTGGTTGAGTCGCGCAGCTTGGCGCATCTGATGGTCGCGCTCAGCGAGGTTGGGCGCGCTGTGGGCTGCGTCGGCATAGAGGTGGGCAGCGAGTTCGAGGTCTCCGTTCTTCTCGCGGAGATATGCGGCGACTGCATCGCGCCGCGGGACGTGCTCGTCGACTCGAGCGAGTGCCGCCAATCCGGCGGGAGCGCCCTCCGCTTCGCCGACGGCGATGGCACGGTTCAGCCGGACGATTGGAGTGTCGGCGAACTGCAGCAGCTCGTCGTACCACTCCACAATCTGGACCCAGTCGGTGTCCTCGACACTCGTCGCATCTGTGTGGAGCGCGGCGATCGCTGCTTGCGTCTGGTATTCGCCGAGCCGGTCGCGTGCGAGCGCTGCTTGCACGATGGCGATCCCCTCGGCGATGAGCTCGCTGTCCCACAGGCTCCGATCCTGGTCCGCGAGCGGCACGATCCGTCCGTCTGGTCGGACGCGGCTGCGCCGGCGCGCGTGGTGCAGCAACATCAGGGCGAGCAGCCCGTGGACTTCGGGGTCGTTCACCGACGACGCCAGCTGCCGGGTGAGTCGGATCGCCTCGGCCGCGAGGTCGACGTCGCCCGAGTAGCCCTCGTTGAAGATGAGGTACAGCACCCGCATCACCGTTCGCACGTTGCCAAGACGATCGAGACCAGACCGCCCAACCGTGCGCTTGGCGCGACTGATGCGCTGCGCCATGGTGCTCTCCGGCACTAGGTAGGCCCGCGCGATCTGACGCGTGGTGAGGCCGCCCACGGCCCGGAGAGTCAGGGCCACCGCTGATGAGGGGGTCAGCTCGGGGTGCGCGCACAGGAAGTAGAGGTGCAGTGTGTCATCCGCGCCGGGCACCACACCGGTCGGCGGCTCGGTATCGAATCGGACCTCTCGGTCGCGACGCGCCGCGTCCGACCGTGCCAAGTCCACGAAAGCTCGCCACGCGACGGTGATCAGCCAGCCCTTGGGATCGGAGGGCAACTCTTCCTCCCATGCCGAGACTGCCCGGATGAGCGCCTCCTGCACCGCGTCCTCGGCCGTCGCAAAGTCGGCACCACGACGGACGAGGACGCTCAGGATCTGGGGGGCGCGTTCACGGAGCTCGACATCGTCCACGGTCAGTCGGTGAAGGTCGGCGGCGCAGCGAGGAACGGTCGGACCTCCAGCCATTCGTGGATCGGCTCGCCGCCGGCGCCGGGCGCGGCTGACAGCTCGCCAGCGAGCTCGACCGCTCGCTCGTGGCTGTCGACGTCGATCACCATCCAGCCCGCGATCAGATCCTTCGTCTCGGCGAACGGGCCGTCGGTCACCGGAGGTCGTCCCTCGCCGTCGTATCGGGCCCAGACGCCCTCGGGCGACAGCGCTTGCCCGTCGATGAACTCACCGGTGCCCTCGAGCCGGGTGGCGAAGTCGCGCATGAACTGGATGTGCGCCTCGACCTCGTCCGGCGTCCACTGGTCCATCGGGACGTTGTTCACTGACGCCGGCGCGCCTCGGTAGTGCTTGAGCAACAGGTACTTGGCCATGGTGTTCTCCTTGTGTGACGGGCGGCCCGCTGGCCGCGTTCACACTGGGACGGAGCAGAAATCCAATTCTCGACACGACCAGCGGAGATTTCTCGGCGCGGGCCGACGGGCTTTACCGGGGCTGCGGTGTACCCCTGACTCACAGAGGATGAGTACCCTGCTGAGGTGGTCACGCAGTGGTCGACGACGAGCTCGACGCTCTGCGCGAAGAACCAGTCGGATAGCGGGTCTCCGGAGTCCTCGACGCCGAGGTTGCGATAGGTGACGCCTCCGGCGCGTGCCCACGGTTCCGTGTCCAGGAATGACCCGACGTGCCGCCGTAAGGTCGGGACGACCGCGTCATCGGGTGAACGTGAGGTGGGTGACGCCGCGGGGCGTCGAGACTGCCTCCACGTCGTACTGCTGCTCCAACCCCTCCAGGCCGTCCCACAGCCGAACACCGCGGCCGAGCAGGATCGGCACCTGCACGACGTGCAGGTGGTCGACGAGACCGGCGGCGATGAACGCGCGCATCATGGTCGGGCCCCCGCCGATGCGGACGTCCTGACCGGCGGCTGCGTCCCGCGCCACCTCTAGTGCATCCGCTGGCGCGGCGTCGAGGAAGTGGAACGTCGTACCACCCTCCATCTCCAGCGACGGGCGCGGACGGTGGGTCAGGACATACGTCGGCGTGTGGAACGGCGGGTTGTCGCCCCACCACCCGCGCCACTCCGGGTCGTCCTGCCAGCCCGGAGGGCCGAACTTGCCCGCGCCCATGATCTCCGCACCGATCCCGGGTCCGTGCCGGTCGGCCATCACGTGATCGACACCCTCGGTGCCGCCCGACTCGCCGAGGACTTCGCGGCGGCCGAACCGAGTGGCGAACATCCACTCGTGAAGCCGATGCCCGGCGTGGCCGAACGGCGTGTCGAGG
>JALZAI010000012.1 GCA_030948475.1 Actinomycetota bacterium | reverse complement strand
GCAGCCGCTGCCGGTACGCGGCCGAGACCTCTGGGGCGGTGAGATACCTCGTCGTCGTTCCGTGACGAACCGGGTACCTCAACGAGGTCGCGTTGACTACGACCGCGTGCGGCGCCGACAGGCTGCGCGGAACGATGACGAGCACGAAGCCACGCCCGGAGTCGCTCGCGTCAAGCGGGATCCGCCGGACGGCGATGGGCGGAACAGGGCTAATCCCTGCCGTGACCTGGAAAATGCGCCGCTCGACCTCGTCAGAGATCGCGATGCCCGGCGCGGCTACGGCCTGGGCATGCTCGTTCTCCTCGACGCCCAGCACGATGACCCCGCCGGCGCTGTTGGCCATCGCCGCCACGTCAGCCGCAAGATCACGCTTCTCAGCGTCGCCGTTGCCGTACATCTGCGCCTTGAAGTCGAGGTCGAAGTCCTCGTGCACCGCCCCTGCGACCAGTTCGAGCACGTGCTGGGCGGTGACATCGCTGAGCGCCGCTCCGAACGACGCCTCGAGCCGCCTTGACCGCAACGACACCATGCCCTGCTCCCCAATCCGATCGACGCCATCTCAGCACGCACCACCGACAACGACAGCTTGATCCGGCAGGTCCCGCACCAGCGATAAGGCGATCCGGCACCCCCGTGCCGCAGACCTGCGCCTGCACTTCGGGCTGCCTGGGACTGCCCTCCGACCCCGGCCTGACCCACATCACGACCAGCGCACCCGCCGATTCGCCCACGCGGACGACCGGACAGTGCTCGCGACGGACACCGTTACTCCTCATTGCGAACGTCCGCACATCGGCTACTTAAGACTGGACGCACGGCTCGGGCCCGGCCAGGCTCGGATCGAGGTGCCCGGCGGAGTCGCTCTCTCATCGGCTGCCCGCGGCTGGTTGGCGTGGCTCTCACATGGTGTGCGCATCGCCGGGCACCGTGACGAGGTGAGGCTCAAGAGGGGTCTGCCCAGCTCGAAGTAGCGCTGCCCTCCTCGTCGACAACAGAGTCGGTTCGAGACCAGGGAGTAGCAGCGATGGGGCGTGTGGTGATTGGCATGGACCCGCACAAGCGGTCCGCGACGATCGAGGTCCTCGACGACCGCGAGCGGGTACTGCAGGTCGGCCGGTTCGGCACCGACCGCTATGGCTACAAGCAGTTGCTGACAGCCGGGCGACGCTGGCCGGACCGTGTGTGGGCGGTGGAGGGCTGCAACGGCGTTGGTCGCCACATCGCGCAGCGCCTGGTCGCCGACGGTGAGCCGGTGGTGGATGTGCCGGCCAAGCTGTCGGCGCGGGCCCGGGTGTTCTCCACCGGGCAAGGACGCAAGACCGACGCCACCGATGCGCACTCGGTCGCAGTCGTCGCCTTGCGCACCCCCGGTCTGCGGCCGGTCCAAGTCGATGACACGACGGTCGCGCTGCGGCTGTTGGTCGATCGTCGTGACGAGCTCGGCGCCGCGCGCACCTGGACCGTGAACCGACTGCACCGCCTCCTCCTCGAGCTGGTGCCCGGCGGAGCGAAGCAGTTCCTGTCCGCGACGCAGGCGAAGACGATGCTCGCGACCGTCCGCCCGCGTGACGTCGTGGGCAAGACCCGCCGGAAGCTGGCCGCGGAACTCATCACCGAACTCGACGGCATCGACAGGCGGATCAAGGCAGCGAACAAAGAACTCCGTCAACTCGTCGAGGCCGCCGGCAGCACACTGCTCGAGCTCAACGGGATCGGACCATCCGGTGCGGCCCGCCTGCTCGGCGACGTCGGTGACGTGTCCCGTTTCCCGACCCGCGGACACTTCGCATCCTGGAACGGCACCGCCCCGATCGACGCTTCCTCCGGGGAACAGAACCGTCACCGGCTCTCCCGAGCCGGCAACCGGCGGATCAACCGGGTGTTGCACATCATGGCGATCGTGCAGCTGCGCAACGACACCGAGGGACGTGCCTACTACCGGCGCAAGGTCGCCGCCGGAAAGACCACGATGGAAGCGATGCGTGCCCTCAAACGACGACTGTCCGACGTCGTCTATCACCAGCTCGTGGCAGACCAGAAGCGACAACGGCAAGCAAGCGAAAGGACGGGCCCGGGAGGACAAGAGGGGGCGGCTACTGGCTCCAGCGCGGCCGACTCCAACCCCAACGTCGACGCTTCGGAGAAGTCACTTCCCGGACCCGCCAGACCCGAGGCTACCCCCGCCACGACCGACCTCCCAGACCGTTCTTCAGCCCGTTCCCGACGCCAACTCCCAGCGCCGACCCGCAGCCGTCGTCAAGCGCAGTCTGCTTGACGACGGCGAGGACCGGCGCAAGGTCAGAAGGCGGGAACGCACCCCTTGACAACAGAGGGGAGCCATGAGCGGTCGTTTCCGCCGCGCGGCGCGGTGTGCCAGCAGGTGGCCTGAAGACCGGTTCTGTGCCTTCCGTCGGTGGGAGTTGGATTGACAGCCAGCGGACAGCCTCGGGCAATCGAAGGACGCTCAGCCCGTCAAGGTCACAGTCGCACAGAAGGGGACACTCGGGGCTGGCACCTGGCGTGCGGGGCCAGCAACGACGTGTGACCCCCCACCACCTTCTTGCGCTTAGCCGATGGCCGACCAACTCCATCGCACGGATCGCCTCACATTAGGGAACCTTCGTGCTACGCGAGAGCGAGGTGCGCGTGCTCACCGGCGACAGGCGAATGCTTGTCCTCCGCCACCCCGCGCGGTACGAGCGGCCGCGTGAAGCCTTGATGGTCGCGCGTTCGGTCCCGCCGCTCGTTCATGACTGGCCTACGGCCCCGGCAATGTCCGGCATCCGACCGCTGCCGGTGCTGGGTCAGCGCATGACGACCCGGGCGGGGGGCATCGTCGGGCCGGTCGACGCGACGATCTAGCCGTTGTCGCCGTGCTCTTCCACTCCGGGGTCAGCTGCTGTCCAAGAGCCTGATTCAGCCCGGCCCACATCCGGTCGTCCGCGCGACTGCCCGCGCCGGCCGAAAGCCGTCCCGGCGGCACCCGCTGCCCGCCGGCCACTTGCATCCACGGGATGGACCCCTCCGGAGTGTTGCGCCCTCCTGACTCAGCAGCCGACTGGGGGTGGCTTAGCTAGTGATATCGGCTCTTCTGAACTTCACCCACGCCGCCGTGCCAAAGACAAGGAGGTAGCAGAGGGAGACTGCGAGGGCTTTGAGGAGGTTGTCAAGGCCCAGGCCGGTGTGGAGCAGGGCGGTGTAGCCGTCCCAGTAGGTGCTGGGGATAGCGGGGCGGAGCGGTTTGAAGAAGGCGGCTGCCTCTAGGGCGTCGGAGAGGCCGAGCACACCTGCGATGCCGACGGTGGCGCCGAGTGGGATTCTGGTCAGGCAGGACAGGAACACGCCGATCGCGGCGAATCCGAAGAGTTGAGCGCCGGCGATCAGCGCCGCGAGTAGTACCTGCCCGACACCGGTGAGAAGCGGCAGCGCCGGTCCCAATAGGTGTGCGCTCGGGAGGGGGTCGTCGGGCCCGAGGACTGTCGGCACTGGGCCTAGATGGAAGAGCAGGGCACCGGCGAGCAGCCCGGCGATGGTGACGACGAACGCTGCGACGAGGGCGAAGACGCATACCGCGGTGAGTTTGGTCGCCAGCAGGCGTGCCCGGCTGACCGGCGCGGTCAGCAGTGACCGTAGGGTGCCGAAGTCGGCCTCGCCTGCGATTGCGTCGCCGGCGACTACGGCGAGGATCAGCGGCAGCACGGCGGGGACTGTCGCGGTCAGCCCCGCCAGGGCGCCGTACACACCGTTTTGTGGGATCTGCCCGACGAAGGGGGGTGCGTCTGCGGTGGCGTGCCCGGATAGTCGGACACCGATCGCGTAGCCGATGGGAACCGCGGCGAGGACGACAAGGAGGACGCGGATCCGGAGCCGGCCGAACATCAGGCCCAGTTCGTCACGCAACATCGAAGTTCTCCCCGGTGAGGCTGACGAACAGGTCTTCTAGTGACGGCTGTCGGGTGGACAGCTCACGCACGTCGACCCCGGCTTGGACAAGTAGACGGTTGAGGTCTTCCGGCCGGCCGCCCCGCAGCTGAACGGTCACTGTGTCGCCGTCAACCCGCACAGGCCCGAAGGCGGGGCGTTCCTCGATGATCCGACGGGCCTCAACCGGGTCCGAAACAATCAAACGCGTGTTCTTCGCGGTGGTGGATTGCAGCTCGGCGAGGCTGCCCTGCGCGAGAATCTTTCCGAGGGAGAGCACCGCAACGTGACTGCACAGCTGCTCGACTTCACTGAGCAGATGGCTGGAAAGGAACACGGTGGTGCCCTCGGTGGCCAGCGTTCGGATCAGCTGACGGACCTCGCGGGTACCTTGCGGGTCGAGACCGTTGGTGGGCTCGTCGAGCACGAGCAGATCCCTGGGTCGCAGCAGCGCAGCGGCCAGCGCGAGCCGCTGCTTCATGCCGAGGGAGTACTGGCGGTAGCGCTTGCCGGCCGCGCCTGTCAGCCCCACCCGGTCGAGTGCAGCGGCGATCCTGGCGGCGCGGCCCGCGCGGTCGGCTCCCTCGGCGGCGTCGAGCCGGGAAAGGTTTCGGGCGCCGGTCAGGAAGGGATAGAACGCTGGCCCTTCTACCAATGCGCCGACGCGCGGAAGAACCTTGAGGCTGTGTTCGGGCATGCGTCGGCCGAGCAGTTCCACCGACCCGGCGGTGGGGCGCATCAGCCCGAGCAGCATCCGTGTCGTCGTGGTTTTCCCGGATCCGTTCGGACCGAGGAACCCAAATATGCTCCCTTCCGGGACCTGCAGGTTGATCCCGTCGACGGCTGCGGTTCCGTTGAAGACCTTGCTCAATGCGTCGGTGACGATGGCATTCACCGGCCCACCGCCCTGGCCGTCGGCGGGGAACCGATCAGCGGCGCTCTTTGTCTTAGGCGGCCACAACGGGCCGTTTGGTTGCGCTCGCGGTCAGCGAGCCGAGGCGCGGCGGGCACGTATCACCTCGGCGAGGAGCGGGAGAAGCGAGACGACGATGATGACGGCGATGATCGGTAGCAGGTAGTGGTCGACGTTTTTGACGTGCTGGCCGAGGAAGAAGCCGGCGAGGGTCACCCCGACCGACCACAGCAGGCCGCCGGCGACCTGCCATATGGTGAAGGTGCGGGCGGGGACGCCGATGACGCCGGCGAGGGGGTTGAGCACGGTTCGCACCACGGGGATGAACCGGGCCAGGACGATCGCTTTGCCGTAGCCGTAGCGTTGGAACAGCGTTTGACTGCGGGTGATCGCGTTGCGGATGTGCCGGCGGCGGCCGCGTTCGAGCAGGACCGGGCCGGCACGCCGGCCGATCAGGTAGCCGACCTGGGCGCCGAGGAGTGCCCCGGCAGCGGCGGCCAGCAGTGTCCAGGGCAGGGACAGGTGCAGCGCGGAACGTGTGCCGGTGGAGCAGAGGATGCCGGCGGTGAACAGCAGGGAGTCGCCGGGGAGGAAGAAGCCCACGAGCAAGCCGGTCTCTGCGAACAGGATCACCGCGATGCCGGCGATGCCGAAGGCTTCGATCAGCGATCGGGCGTCGAACGGGTTGACCGCGAGCAGCATCTGCTGGGTCATGCTCTCCTCTTTCCCGGGTGCGGCGAGCGCCAAGTCATGTGGGCTCCGCTTGGCCGTCGCGGCGCTCACGCCGTTTGGCCCAGTAGTGGCGGGCGACGAGGCCGACCACGATGACGGCGAGGAGGATGAAGGCGCCGCGGCCCAGGTAATGCTCGAGGCGCTTGTAGGCGTTCCCGGCGAAATAGCCGGCGATGACTACAGCGGTGGCCCACAGGACCCCGCCGGTGACGTTCCAGATCAGGAACGTGCGGTAGCGCAGCCCGGCCATCCCGGCCGCCGCCGGCACCAGAGCGCGCAGCAGAGCGGTCCACCGGCCGAGCAGCACGGCAGGGCCGCCCCGGCGGCGAAGAAAGTCCTCGGCTGAGCGCCAACGTCGCTCGCCGACGATCCGGCCGAGGCGGGACTGCTGCAGCGGCTCGCCGAATCTGCGGCCGACAAAATAGCCCACCGAGTCGCCGATGATGGCGCCGGCGATCGCCGCCGCGATCATGCCGATCAGGCTGGCCCGGTGCTGTGCGGCGAGCACACCGCCGAGGAGAACCACTGTCTCCCCGGGAAGGACGAACCCGACGAAGATGCTCGCCTCCAGTGCGGGAACCAGGAAGACCAGGAAGTAGGCCACCGGGCCCGCCACGCCGGTGAGCAGGTTGTCGATGAAGTGCGCCATGTTGGGTGCGTCTCAGCCGATGCTGAAGCGCAGGATGCACAGCCCACCGGCGGCCAGGCTGTAGATGGCGAACGGGGTGAGCGTGCGGGTCTGGAAGTACCGCAGCAGGAACTTCACCGACACGTACGCCGCCACCCCGGCAGTGACCATTCCGACCAGGATCTGCCCGTGAATGTGCGCGCCGGCCGGCCCAGCCAGGGTCGGCGCCTTCAGCACACCCGCCGCGAGGATGACCGGCGTGGCCAGCAGGAAGGAGAACCGGGCGGCGTCCTCGTGGTCCAGGCCGCGGAGCAGGCCGGCGACCATCGTGATCCCTGAGCGGGAGATGCCAGCGAACAGGGCCAGCGTCTGGAACAGCCCGATGATCCCCGCCTCCCGGAACGCCAGGCGGTCCAGCGTGCGCCGCTGGCCGACGACCAGCCGCCTGCCCCCCGCCGTCTCGGCGGTCTCCGCGGTGTCAGCGCCGTCACCTTCGTGTGCCCGCGCGTCGCTGACCCGGCGGAGCCGCTCGCCGGCGAGCAGGATCAGCCCGTTGATGGTGAGGAAGATGGCGGCGGCGAGAGGCTTGGCGAACAGCGTCCGGAACGTGTGTTCTAGGAGCAGGCCGGTCACGCCGACCGGGATCGTGGCCGCGACGATGAGCCAGGCCAGCCGCTCGGCCGAGGTGTCGACCCGCCGGGTTCGCAGGGTATGGAAGAAGGCGCGGATGATCCGCACCCAGTCGGTCCGGAACACCCACAGCAGCGCCAAGGCGGTGGCCACGTGCAGGGCGACGATGAACGCGAGGTACGGGGACTCCTCGCTGGCCCGACCGGCGGACTCAGTCACCAGATGCTGCCAACTGCCCCCGATCAGCGCCGGCACCAGCACCGAGTGGCCGAGGCTGGAGACCGGGAACAGTTCGGTAGCGCCCTGCAGCAGACCGATCACCACCGACTGCAGGTACGACACATCAGTCATCGAGCGCACGGTCTCCGTTGGCGGGTGTGCCGGGCCATTCGAGGCGACCCGGTTAGGCTGCCATGGCTACTACACGCTACTACATGCGGTCGCCGGGCGTGCTGCTCAGCCGGTCCAGAGGCGCTGAGCGAACTCGAAGAGCGCTTCGAGGTCCCTGCTTGCCTCAACGGTCGCGACCGCCACAAACAGGACCATGGCGATGGGAGCGACCAGCGGCATGAGGCGCGTAGTCGGCGGTGCGGCCAGGAGGGCCTCGACCCGGCTGGCGACGCCCCGGCCGGCAAAACGCAGCGCCAGCCCGGGAAGCTCCGGGCCAGATTGTCGCCGACCGGCGAGCGCCGCCCGGGCCAGCGCCCGGG
>JALZAI010000447.1 GCA_030948475.1 Actinomycetota bacterium | reverse complement strand
TGGCGCCGGCTCGATCCGCCAGACGTTTGAGAACGTTCGGTGGGACGAGCGAGGACACGTCGCCGCCCCACTTCGCAATCTCTTTGACCAGGCTAGAGGCGAGGAAGCTGTATTCCGGGTTAGTCGGCATGAACAGCGTGTCGATCCCGGCGAGGCCGCGGTTCATCTGCGCCATCTGCAGCTCGTAGTCGAAGTCGCTCACCGCGCGTAGCCCTTTCACGATCACCGAGATGCCATTAGCGCGGCAGTAGTCGACGACCAGTCCCTCGAAGCGGTCGATGCGGACGTTGCCGTAGTCGGCTGTCACCTCCCCGAGCAGCTCCCGGCGCTCGTCCACCGTGAACAGGCTCGTCTTGGCCTGATTTACGAACACGGCGACGACGAGCTCGTCGTAGAGCTGCGCCGAGCGGCCAATGATGTCGAGGTGGCCATTGGTGACCGGGTCGAACGACCCAGGGCACACGGCCCGACGGATGTGTCCGCCCGGCTCGATCCGCACCGGTGCGGGGGTTTCGGTCATGAGGAGCGGTTCTCCGTGAGCATCGTAGGGAGCGCTAGCGACCGATCTGCGGGGTCCACGCGGAAGCGCAGCTCTTGCCATGCGCTTTCGTGGCGTGCACGTGCGGAGCAGAGAAGCGAGACGAGGTGCACAGTCATGGGCGGCGACCGTACCAAAGCAGGCCCTCGCCGTAGCGGCGGTGCTTCACCAGCGTCACCTCGCCGGGCCAGTGAGGTTCGACACCCCCCGCGGAGCGCTCGACGATGATCAGCGCATCCTTGGCGAGCCAGTTGCCGTCGTCGAGCGTGCCCAGCAGCGAGCTCAGGTACACCTCGCGGTACGCGTATGGCGGGTCCGCGAAGACCAGGTCGAACGGGACGTCCACCCCACCACCCACGAGGAACGTCGCGGCCTGGCGCCGGAACAGCTGTGCGCCGGGCAACCCCACCGCCTCGATATTGCGCTTGATCACCTCGCAGGCGGTGCGGTCGGACTCGACGAAGCTCACCGCCTGCGCACCCCGGGAGAGCGCCTCGAGTCCGACGGCGCCGGTCCCCGCGAACAGATCCAGAACTCGCGCGCCGTCGATGTCGAGTAACCCGTGCAGCGAGTTGAACAGGGCCTCGCGGGCTCGTTCGGCCGTCGGACGGGTGCCGCGCCGGGGCACCGTCAGGCGTCGGCCCTTGGCCGCCCCGCCGACGATGCGCGTCATGGCCGCCTCATGCTTTATCCAGATACTCCGCCCGCTCGTCTGCGACGAGCGCGGCGATCTCAGCGGCGAGCAGCCGATGTCCGGACAGATGCGGGTCGGCGGCGATCAGGTCGCTGGCCTCGGCCCGCGCCTGTGCGATCAGGTCCTCGTCGCGCAGCAGCGACAGCAACTTGAGCTGCGAGCGCCGCCCGGACTGGGCCGCGCCGAGGACGTCCCCCTCACGGCGCTGCTCGACGTCCAGGCGCGCCAGCTCGAATCCGTCGGTGGTCGCGGCCACAGCGTCCAGCCGCTCGCGCGAGCGGCTGGCCTCGGGCTGATCGGTGACGAGCAGGCAGACACCCTCGCCCGGCCCTCGCCCGATTCGCCCGCGCAGCTGGTGCAGCTGCGACACCCCGAACCGCTCAGCGTCGAGGACCACCATCACGGTGGCGTTGGGCACGTCCACACCGACCTCGATCACCGTGGTCGCAACCAGCACGTCGACACGTCCGGCGACAAAGTCCGCCATGGTGCGATCCTTCTCCTCGGGCGGTAGACGGCCGTGAAGTGGCGCGAGCCTGAGCCCGTGCAGCGGACCTTCCGCGAGCGCGTCGATCACCTCGGTCACAGCGGCGGGGGGGTGTCGGACCGGCTCGTCCTCGGGCGGTTCGAGATCCACGTCCGCCTCGGCCACGCCCTCGCCGATGCGCGGGCAGACGACGAAGGCCTGCCGCCCGGCGCCGACCTCTTCGCGGATGCGCAGCCAGGCTCGCTCCAGCCAGGCCGGACGCTCGGCCACCGGCACGACCGACGTCCGGATCGCGGGGCGCCCGGCCGGCAACTCCGACAGCGTGGACGTCTCGAGGTCACCGAACACGGTCATCGCGACGGTGCGTGGGATCGGCGTCGCCGTCATGACCAGCAGGTGCGGCGGCTGGTCGGCCTTGCCGCGCAGGGCATCGCGCTGCTGGACGCCGAAGCGGTGCTGCTCGTCGACGACGACCAGGCCCAGGTCGGCGAACTGCACGTGCTCCTGGATCAGCGCGTGGGTGCCGATGACGATCCCGGCTGCTCCGCCGGCCGCACCGAGCAACGCCGACTTGCGCGCGGGAGCGGGCAACGATCCGGTGAGCAGCGCGACGCGGGTCGCCACTTCGGCACCGCCGAGCTGGCCGGATCGGGCCAGCGGACCGAGCATCGTCTCGATGGTGCGCGCGTGCTGTGCGGCGAGGACCTCAGTGGGCGCGAGCAGCGCCGCCTGCCCACCCGCGTCGACGACCTGCAGCATGGCCCGCAGCGCCACGACGGTCTTACCGGAGCCCACCTCGCCCTGTAGCAGCCGGTGCATCGGGTGTGCCGCGGCCAGTTCGGCTGCCAGCGTCCGTCCCACATCCAGCTGGCCCTCGGTGAGCGTGAATGGCAGACGCGCGTCGAATGCCGTGCGCAGCCCGCCCGCACGCGGCGCTCGGGGCACGGCGGGGTTGGCTGCAGCTGCGGCCCGGCGCTGGGCCAGAACCAGTTGGACGGCGAACGCCTCGTCCCAGCTCAGCCGGCGGCGCGCGGCGTAGAACTGCTCGCGGGTGTCCGGACGGTGCATGGCGCGCAGCGCGCTGTCGAAGCCGACCAGGCCGCGACGGACGCGGACCTCGGCCGGTATCGGGTCGGGCAGCGGGTCGAGACCGGCGAGGATCAACTCGATCGAGTTGGCGATCGTCCAGCTGCGGACGTCTTTGGTGGCGGGATAGACGGGGATCAGGGCGCCTGCGTAGGCGTCTGCCTCGTGGCCGGCCAGCTCATCGTCGCGCAGGATCTGATAGTCGGGATGGGTGAGCTGGCGCCGCCCGTTGAAGACACCGACCTTGCCGGAGAACAGCCCGAGTGTGCCCGGCTGCAAGTCCCGTTGGCGCCACATCTGGCGCTGGCCGAAGAACACCAGTTGCAGGCTGCCCCGATCGTCGCCCACGAGCACCTCCAGGCGCGCGGACTGGCGGTATCCCTTGATCGCGACGCTGCGGACGCGGGCCATCACCGTGACGTCCTCGTCCACCCGCAGTGAGTGCAGGTCGGTCAGCTCGCCACGCTCCGCGAGGCGGCGCGGATAGTGGCGCAGCAGATCGCCGGCGGTACGCAGCCCGAGACCGCGTTCGAGAGGCTTCGCGGTGCGGCCGCCGAGCAGTTCGTCCAGACGATCGTCGAGGCTGCTCATTCGGCCCCGATGACGAGCGCCAGGCTCGCTTCGTCCACCTGGTAGACACTCACTTCCGTGAGCGGGGAGCGTTCCCGCACGTGCCGGTCGACCACACGTCCGGTTCCCGGCTGGGCTCGCGCCCCGACGAGGAGGGTGACCAGTTCCGGCCCGACGGCGAGCAACCGGTCGGTGAGCGCGAGGGCGACCGACAGCATGCCGTGCCCGATCTCGACCACCTCCCCGTCGATGAGCCCGAGCAGATCGCCGGCCTGGCAGATGCCGACCGACGTCAGTGCTTGCTTCTCGGCCACGGCGACCTCGGCGAAGCGGGTCGCTGCGGCGGCCTCCGCCATCGCGACCACGTCGTCGTCGAAGCGGCGGCTGCGATCGTGGACGGCCACGGCCGCCAGTCCTTGGACCGGCGAGCGCGTCGGCACGAGCGAGACCCGAATGCCCAGGTCGCGAGCCTGATCGGCCGCCGCCTCGGCGATACCGCGGATGCGGGCAGCGTTCGGCAGCAGCACGACATCGGCTGCGCCGGACGCGCGGATCGCCTCGAGCAGATCGGCGACGCCGGGTTCGCTGCCCGCGAACACGTGCACGCCCTCGCCCTCGAACAGATTTCCGAGTGCCACGCCCGTTGCCACCGCGATGACCGCGCTGCCGGTTCCGCGTGGTGCGCGGGCGGCGGCCACGACTTGATCGTCGAAGCGGACGACGCTGACCCGGTGCGGCCGTCCGACGCCGATACCCGCCTCGATTGCCGCGCCGACGTCGTTGACGTGCGCATGGACGTTCCATACCCCGTCGCCCGTGCCGACGACGACCACCGAATCACCCAGCGTCGCGAGCACTTCGCGCAGGCCGTCGATCATTGCTGCGCTGGCGTCCGGCGCCGTGTCGAGCAGGTACTGCACCTCGTATGCGAAGGCACCCTCCAGCCGGTCGTGGTACTCCGGCTCGGCGGGTGTCGCCACGACGGCGTCGGGCAGCCCGCCCGCGGTGCGCACGAGCGCATCGAGCACGAGCACCAGCCCGCGTCCGCCCGCATCGACGACACCGGCGCGAGACAACTCCTCGAGCTGATCGGTGGTGTGCTTGAGCGCCTCCTCGGCGGCCGCGAGGGAGGACGCTGCCAGCTCTGCGAATGTGCCACCGGTGGCGCTCGCGTCCGCGGCCGCGCGGGCGACGGTCAGGATCGTGCCCTCGACCGGGTTCTTGACCGCGCTTCGGGCATCCCGCGCCCCGCGCTCCAGCCCGCGCGCGAGGGACGTGGCGTCGAACGCGCCGGCATCGGTGACCGCGGCGGCCAGCGACACGAGCAGTTGGGCCATGATCCCGCCGGAGTTGCCGAGCGCGCCGAGGACCGCCCCGCGCGCGAGGCGACGAAGCACCTGCGCCGCGTCCGGCTCGGTTCCGTCGAGCGCGTCGAGCGCCGCGCGCACGGTGAGGACGAGATTCGTGCCGGTGTCGCCATCCGGGATCGGGAACACGTTGAGCGCGTCCAGTTCGGCGCGGTGCGCCTCGAGCGAGGCCAAGGCGGACGCGGCCCAGGCACGGACGGCCGCAGCGTCGAGCGCGTCGAGCACATCCACCCCCAGCCGGCCAGCCCCGCGCCTGCCCTCGGCTGCGGCGATTCGCGCAGAATACTTCCCAGATCGCTCAGTTGTGCTCGCCCGCGGTTTGGGATCGGACTCGCGCAGCCATTAGACTTCCGGTCAGACTCATTTCCGGGGCACGCCCGGTAGATCACCATTCGGCACGTCCAAGGAGGCCATAGTGGCCAGCGTCTGCGATGTCTGCGGCAAGGGCCCCGGCTTCGGCATGTCCGTCTCGCACTCCCACCGTCGCACCCACCGCCGGTGGAACCCGAACGTGCAGAAGGTGCGCGCTATCGTCGCGCCAGGCACCCGCCGCCGGATCACGGTGT
>JALZAI010000440.1 GCA_030948475.1 Actinomycetota bacterium | reverse complement strand
CGGCCGGCGATGGCGACGCCAGACTTGGCACGGGCAGGAATCGACATCGGGTGCACCTCCGCCATGCAGCATATCCGAAACAACCGAAACGGTGCCATAGCTTTCGTAGCACCAATTGCTCGCGGCCGCGGCCGCGTTGCCGGCCGGCGGCGCGCGGTTCGACCCGAACGACCCGGAGTTGCTCTCACCCGGGGACATGCCCGACCGGATCACCGACGCCTGCCAACGCCACGGTGACCGGCCGGTCAACCCTCCGGCGTTGGTCCGCTGCATCCTGGACAGCCTTGCCACCGCGTTCGCCGCCTCGGTCGCCGACGCCGCCAGGTTGTCGGAAGGCCGTGGAGGTCGTGCACATCGTCGGTGGCGGCTCGGCGAACCGGCTGCTGTGCCAGCTAACCGCCGATGCCTGCGGACTGCCCGTCATCGCCGGCCCATCGAAGCCACGGCGCTGGGTAACGTGCTTATTCAGGCACGCACTCATGGCGTCATCAGTGGGGATCTGGCGTCGGTGCGCAGCCTGCTGCGCGAGACCCATCCGACGATGACCTACCGCCCGGAGCATCCATGACCCAGCGCCAGCTTCCGAAAGCCCGTGACCTGAAGCCCTTGCTACGGTTCCGGAAGCCCGAACTCAGCGCGAGGAAGCGCCGTCTGGACGCCGCATTGACCATCGAGGACCTGCGGCGGATCGCCAAGCGGCGTACCCCCAAGGCGGCCTTCGACTACACCGACGGCGCGGCCGAGGGCGAGGTGTCGTTGGCGCGGGCCCGGCAGGCCTTCGCCGACGTGGAGTTCCATCCCCGGATCCTGCGCGACGTGTCGGCCGTCAACACTGCTGTGCAGATCCTCGGCGGTGGGTCGGCGTTGCCGTTCGGGATCGCGCCCACTGGGTTCACCCGCATGATGCAGGCCGAAGGCGAGCGCGCCGGCGCCGGAGCGGCTGGTGCTGCGGGCATCCCGTTCTCCCTGTCCACGATGGGTACCACCTCCATCGAGGACGTTGCCCTGGCCAACCCGGACGGCCGGAACTGGTTCCAGCTCTACATGTGGAAGGACCGCGACCGGTCCATGGCCCTCGTCGACCGCGCTGCCAAGGCGGGCTTCGACACCCTGATGGTCACCGTGGACGTCCCGGTGGCCGGGGCCCGGCTGCGTGACACCCGCAACGGCATGACCATCCCACCGACCCTGACCCCGGGCACCGTCCTCAACGCGATCCCGCGGCCGGCCTGGTGGATCAACTTCCTCACCACCGAGCCGCTGGCCTTCGCCTCCCTGGACAAGTGGTCGGGCACCGTGGCCGACCTGCTCGACACCATGTTCGACCCCACCGTCACCTTCTCCGACCTCGCCTGGATCAAGGAACAGTGGCCCGCCAAGCTGGTTGTCAAGGGCATCCAGTCCGTGGAGGACGCCCGCCGCGTCACCGAGATCGGCGCCGACGGCATCGTGCTGTCCAACCACGGCGGCCGGCAACTCGACCGCGCCCCGATCCCGTTCCACCTGCTGCCCGACGTCGTCCGCGAGGTCGGCAAGGACACCGAGATCATCCTCGACACCGGCATTATGAACGGCGCCGACATCGTCGCCGCCGTCGCGCTCGGAGCGAGGTTCACCCTGATCGGCCGCGCCTACCTCTACGGGCTGATGGCGGGCGGGCGCCCCGGTGTCGACCGCGCCATCGCCATCCTCACCAGCCAACTCGAACGCACCCTGCGGCTGCTTGGCGTCAACGACCTCGCCGAGCTCACTCCCGACCACGTCACCCAACTCGAACGCCTCGCCCCTCGCCCCTGAGCTGAGCTCGGTGCCTTGAGAATGCGACGAATGATGCGGGGAGGTCGTTTCGTTGCTGCCCATCTGGTTACCTCACCGACCGTTTCGGTTGTCTGCACACCGCGCAATTCGGCACCACTCGGTGGTCCAGTTCCGAACCGGTGGCCACGCCGGCACCGATCTCTTCATCTGCGGCCACGCGAGCGCTGCCAGGTCTGCGCAGGCCAGCGGGTGCGCCTACTGCTCGCTCTATCCCGGTCCGATCGGCGCTGTGCTGTCCCCCCAGCTCATGGGCGCGCTGCGCTTCGCTGCATCCGCTGTTGGGCCTGCCTGAACGTCGTCTGCCCCGGCGACGCGTTCGTAGACCGGGCAGCGTCGAACTCGGCAAAGGTGTCGACGTAGTTGCGGACAATGCCGAGTGCGGCGCGCGGATAGCCGGTGTTGATGTGCATCTGGCCGCGGCAGGTCTGGCTCAGCCGGACCTCGACGTCGACACGCGGGCCCGCTTCAGCGCTTCTACGGTGGCCGAGCCCGACCTCGGGCTTGACCGGTCGACCAGGCAGGTGATGAACAGCGCCAGTCGCATTTCGCACATCCCTTCCCAACTACCCATGATCCTGCAAGACGCGTTCGGCGCGCTGCCAAGGCTCGTGCGAGCTGGCGACCCGGTAGGTCACCGGGTGCACCGCCCGACGAATCAGACCGCGGATGTCGGCCATCGAGGTATCCGCCCGACCTAATGCCCGGGCTTGGAACATGGCGTTGCCCCAGGAGGCGGCCTCGACCGGGCCGGCGATGACCGGCAGCTGGCAGGCATCGGCGACGAGCTGGCAGAACAGGGCGTTGGATACTCCGCCGCCGACGATGTGGACGACCGAGACGGGCCGATCGGCCAAGCGCATCGCATCGCCGATTGCCCGGCGCACGGCCAGGGCGATGCTGTCGAATATGCAGCGGGCAGTCTCGGCCGGACTGGTCAACGTGGCTCCGCTGGTTCGTAGGCAGGCGTCGGCGATGCGGTCTGGCATGTTGCCGGGCGCGCTGAAGGCAGGGTCCTGGACATCGATGAGCCGGCGGAGGCCCTCCGTTCTGGCGGCGGCGTCCGTGAGCGACGGGGCATCGACGTCCAGTCCCCGGGCCCGCCATTCGCGCAGGCATTCCTGCAGCAGCCAGAAGCCGGTGACGTTGCGTAGGAATCGGATGCTGCCGTCGACGCCGACCTCGTTGGTGAAGTTCGCGAGTCGGCTTTCCTCGGTGATGACCGGGTGGTCGAGTTCGAGCCCGACCAGCGCCCAGGTGCCGGTGCAGACGTAGCCGAAATCGGCGACGGCGGCGGGAATTCCGGCCACGGCAGCGGCGGTGTCGTGCGACGGGACTGTTGCGATCGCCGGGGCCGATGCCAGTCCGAGTTCGGTTACGAGGTCCGTACGCAGCTCCCCGACGATCTCCCCGGGCGCTCGCAGCGGGGCGAACAGATCGACCGGGGCCCCGAGTCGGGTGGCCAGCGACTGTGACCACTGCATCGTGCGAGGGTCTAACAGGGCGGTTGTCGAAGCGTTGGTCAGTTCTGTGACCTGCTCGCCTCCCAGCCAATGAGTGATCAGATCGGGTACCAGGAGGGCGTGGGCCGCAGCCGCGCCCTGCGCCGAGCCTTGTCGGGCTAGCAGTTGGAACAGTGTGTTGAATGGCTGTAACTGGATACCGGTGTGGTCGTACAAGACGTCCGCGCCGAGTTCGGCCAGAATCTTTTCGACGGTTACTTCGGTGTGGGGCTCGCGATAGCACAACGGGTTTCCGAGCAGCGCCCCGTCAGCGTCCAGCAGCCCGTAGTCGACGGCCCAGCTGTCCACACCGATTGAGTCGAGCGGGCCCCCCGCTTCGCGTTCGGCTCTTCGGAGCCCCTCGCCGACACCGAGAAACAGGCTGAGCACGTCCCAGTACAGCCGCCCGCCTGCTCGCACAGCCTCATTGGGGAAGCGGTGGACCTCGTGCAGTTCGAAGCCGTCGTCGGTTGATCGTCCCAGGACGACCCGTCCGCTGGACGCCCCGAGGTCGACTGCGGCGACCATGACGCCGGAGCGGGTCATCTCTGGGCTCGCCTAACGCAGGAACGCAGCGGCGACACCGGCGTCGACCGGGATGTGGAGCCCGGTGGTCAGCGACAGTTCGCCGCCGGTGAGAGCGAAGACCGCGTCGGCGATGTGTTCGGGTAGCACTTCGCGTTTGAGCAGGGTGCGCTGGGCGTAGAAGGCGCCCAGTTGTTGCTCCTCGACGCCGTAGACGGCGGCGCGTTGCGCACCCCAGCCGCCGGCGAAGATGCCCGAACCGCGCACGACCCCGTCAGGGTTCACGCCGTTGACGCGGATGCCGTCGCCACCGAGTTCGGCGGCGAGCAGGCGGACCTGGTGGGCCTGGTCGGCTTTGGCTGCTCCGTAGGCGACATTGTTCGGGCCGGCGAAGACGCTGTTCTTGCTGGATATGTAAATGATGTCACCGCCGAGTCCCTGGGTCTGCATGATGCGAGCCGCTTCCCGGGCGACCAGGAAGGACCCGCGTGCCATCACCTCGTGTTGTAGGTCCCAGTCGCGCAGGGTGGTCTCCGCCAGCGGTTTGGAGATCGACAGGCCGGCGTTGTTGACGACCAGGTCGGCACCGCCGAAGGCGAGCGCGGCGGCAGCGAATGCGGCGGCGATGTCGTCCTCGCTGCTGACGTCGGAGCCGACGGCGACGGCGACGTCGGTGGTGCCGATCTCGCCGGCAACTTTGGCGGCGCTGTCGGCGTTGAGGTCGGTCACGACGACGCAGGCACCTTCGGCCGCGAGCCGGTGCGCGATAGCGCGTCCAATACCCGAGCCTGCGCCGGTGACCAGGGCGATTCGGCTGGCCAGCGGCTTGGCCTTGGGCATCCGAGCCAGCTTGGCCTCTTCGAGTAGCCAGTATTCGATGCGGAACTTCTCGGCCTCATCGATCGGGGTGTAGGCGGAGATTGCTTCGGCGCCGCGCATGACGTTGATGGCGTTGACGTAGAACTCCCCGGCGACCCGTGCGGTTTGCTTGTCCTTGCCGAAGCTGAACATTCCGACGCCGGGAACGAGAACGATGGCCGGGTCGGCGCCACGCATGGCTGGGCTCTCGGCGACGGCGTGGCGTTCGTAATAGGCGGTGTAGTCGGCTCGGTATTCGGCGTGCAGTTCCTTGAGGCGTTCGATGGCCCGCTCGATGGGAGCGTCCGGCGCGAGGTCGAGCACCATCGGGCGGACCTTGGTGCGCAGGAAGTGGTCGGGGCAGGACGTGCCCAGTGCCGCGAGGCGCGGGTGTTCGGCGCGGGAAAGGAAGTCCAGTACCGCGTCGGAGTCGGTGAAGTGCCCGACCTGGGTCCGGTCGGTGGATGCCAGTCCGCGGATCACCGGCGCCAGCGCGGCCGCGCGGGTGTGGCGATCGGTCTGCTCCAGCGGGCCGTAGCCATCCAGCGTTGGCCCGAACGGCTTGGGCTTGCCGTTGGCTGCGATGAAGGCTTCGGCGGTCCGGATGATATCCAGCGAGCGAGCTTCGCATTCGGTGCTGGTGTCGCCCCACGCCGTGATGCCGTGTCCGCCGAGGATGCAACCGATCGCCTGGGGGTTCTTGCGGGCGATTTCCGCGATGTCGAGGCCGAGCTGGAAACCTGGGCGTCGCCACGGTATCCAGACCACGCGGTCGCCGAAGCAGTCTGCGGTGAGCGTCTCGCCGTCCGCGGAAGTCGCCAGCGCGATGCCCGAGTCGGGATGGAGGTGATCGACATGCGGTGCCGCGACGAGACCGTGCATGGCGGTGTCGATCGAGGGTGCGGCGCCGCCCTTGCCATGCAGGCAGTAGTCGAACGCGGCGACCATCTCGTCCTCGCGTTCGACGCCGGGGTAGACGTCGACCAGCGCCCGTAGCCGATCGAGCCGCAGGACGGACAGACCGCTCGGCTTCAGGGTGCCGAGGTCGCCGCCGGATCCTTTAACCCACATCAGCTCGACCGGAGCCGACGTGACCGGGTCGGTGACGACTGCCTTGGCCGAGGTGTTGCCGCCGGCGTAGTTGGTGTTGCGTGGATCGGCGCCGAGGCGGTTGGACCGCTCGATCAGCTGGCTCGTCGCGGCGCTGCCGGAGCTGGGGAGACTATCGTTGCTGCTCATTCTTTCTGGCCTTCCGGTGTGGACTGCACGGGACGCAGGACCGTTGTTGACACGCTCAGGCGCCCCAGCCGGCCGGAGCGCCACCGACGCGTTCGGCCTGGATGCGTTCGGCATAGCCGGAGGCCGCGTAGGCGGCCATCGGGTCGGCGGCCAGCCCTGATTCTTCGCGGAGTTCGGCCAGCAGCGGCCGCACGTCGGTGTTGTAGGCGTCCATTAGCGCCCCGTTGGCGCCGAGGACGTCACCGGTCTGCTGAGCGGCCTGCAGCGCGTCCAGGTCGACGAGCAGGGCCTTGGCGGTGGCTTCCTGTACGTTCATCACCGAGCGGATTTGGCCCGGGATTTTTGGTTCGATATTGTGGCACTGGTCGAGCATGAAGGCGATCTCTGAATCCGGGGACAGGCCCCCGGCGTCGACTACTTCGAAGAGGATGCGGAACAGTTGGAACGGGTCCGCCGCGCCCACCATGAGGTCGTCGTCGGCGTAGAAGCGCGAGTTGAAGTCGAACGCGCCTAGCTTCCCCGCGCGCAGCAGGAACGCGACGATGAACTCGATGTTCGTGCCGGGAGCGTGGTGTCCGGTGTCGACGCAGACCATCGCGCGCTCGCCGAGTTGCAGGCAGTGCGCGAACGAGGTGCCCCAGTCCGGCACGTCCATCGTGTAGAACGCGGGCTCGAACAGCTTGTACTCGAGGATCAGCCGCTGGTGCTCACCCAACCGCGCGTACACGGTCGCCAGGGCCACGGCGAGGCGGTCCTGTCGCGCGCGGATGCTGTCCTGGCCCGGGTAGTTGGTGCCGTCGGAGAACCACAGCTTCAGATCGCGCGACCCGGTCTGGTCCATGACGTCCACGCACTCGAGCAGGTGGTCGACGGCCTTGCGGCGGACCCGCGGGTCCGGGTTGGTGACGCTGCCCAGTATGTAGTCGTCATCCTGGAAGACGTTGGCGTTGATGGTGCCCAGCGCGATGCCGGCGTCGGCCGCGGCTTTGCCCAGCTTGCCGTAGTCGGTCTTGTCCCACGGGATGTGCAGCGCGACGCTGGGGGCTACCCCGGTGAAGGCGTGCACGCGCGCGGCGTCGGCGATCTTCTCGTACGGATCGCGCGGCACACCGGGTTGGGTGAAGACCTTGAACCGTGTTCCCGAGTTGCCGAACGCCCACGACGGCAATTCGATGTGCTGGGTCTTCAGTATCTGCTTGGTTGCTTCATGATCAGCCATGATCGGACCTGCTTTCGAATCGATTGGTGGCGCGGATATAGGCGCGAGGTTCAGCCGAGTGGTGGGCGCACATCATGGCGCCACATCGACCAATTCGATGCCGAGCAGGTCGGCCGTGGCGTGCAGCTCCGGACGCAGATCACCGACACCCAGGGCCCAGTGGTGCGAGATACCGGTGGCGCTCCACTGATCGGTCCACTCCCCCGGATCGCAGCCGAAATCGACGCGCGAGGTGGTGTTGCCGATCTGCAGCATCGGCCCGGGCACGACCCGGCCGGCGGAGGTGACAAAACGGAACGTGCCGTCGCGCTGCTGCGCGATGCCGAGCAGGGTGACCGGACCGTGCTTGACGTCGAACTCGACCGAGACGCCCCAGCCGCGTTTGCCGTGGTAGACACCCAGGCCGCGTAGCAGCGGACGGCGCTCGCCGATGGCAAGGTGCGCCGGCCCGTCGTGTCCCATCTCGACCACGCCGTCGTCGAAGTTCAGCGCCTGCAGTTCGGTGAACGAGCCGCCACCGCCGAGCCGGTCGAGCACGAGCATCGCGAGCGACGTGCGCAGCTCGTACTCACCGCATGCGGGGACGCCGCGGGCTGTTAGCAGCGACGCGCCGAGGATCATGCCGGCACCGAGGCGTTCGTGCTGTTCCCCCTCCAGGCCGCGATGGTAGTAGGCCAGGCTGTCCAGCCCGAACTCGTCGGCGAGCCGGTCGAGCCCGACGGACACCTGGGCCGCCCAGCGGAAGTCCTCGTCCTGCACGGTGTCGTCGAGCTGAAACACCGAGCGGGCCAGCCCCATCCGCTCGTCGACCTGGGCGTCGGTGACCGCGGCAACGCGCACTCGCAGGTCGTCGAACTCGAGCACCTCCATGTGGCCGCCGAGGTTGGCCGTGATCATCGTGAGGTCCGTCGAAACGTCGAGCATCCCGGGGTAGAGGTGGCCCATCAGCCCGTGCCGGCCGGTGCGCAGCGCACCGCGTACCCCGGCAGCCCTGATCCAGCGGGTGATCTTCGCCCAGGCCCGTTCGTCCTCGAGGTACCCGGACACCGAGCGGAACGGAATGCCGCAACGCAGGAAGGTGTTCGCCATCTCCGGAAGCGGGCAGGCACCGCAGTAGGCGAGCCACTGCCCGGTGTCGAAGGTGGCGTGGTCCATCGCCGGTGCGGGCTGCAGATTGATCAGCAGCACCGGTGCGTCCCCGCGCTGGGCGATCGGGACGAGCATCGCGGCGGTCATGTACGTGGTGAGGAAGCCGACGATCAGATCGCACCCCGCCGCGCGCAGCGTCTCGGCGGCCCGCGCACCGTCCTCGGCGTCGGAGATGAAACCCACGTCGACGACGTCGCAGTCCAGCGCCTGCATCCGTTCGGACACCCGCCGGGCCGAGGCCTGCAGCTGCGGCAGTAAGTCGGGGAATTGCGGCCAATAGGCGCCGAGGCCGCCTGCGACGAGACCGACCTTGGTGCGGCGCGGCGTGATGCGGTCCAGCGTGGCGGGCGCGTGCGCGAGTGCGGTCATTGCTTACCTCCGGTGCTCATGTATTGCCTCCGGTGCTCACGGGAGCCGGTCGAGCTGATCTTCGAGGGAGAAGATCTGGTCGAGGAGCAGGAGCGACTCGTCCGGGCCGCGCCCGTCCAGGCCGACGAAATACCTGCTCATCTCCGCCTGCCACCGCGCGTTGACCTCGGTGGCTGCCATCGCCCGTTGCGCCGCGTCGAGATCGTCGGCCTCGACATAGCCGACGAGCAGACCGTCGGGACGAGCGAAGATCGAATAGTTGTGCCATCCGGTGTCCTGCAGTGCCCGTAGCATGTCCGGCCATACCGCAGCGTGCCGCTCGCGGTACTCGTCAAGCAGTTCCGGACGGACCTGCAGCAGGAAGCAATAGCGCCCCATCGTGACCTTCGTCCTCGTTACCTTCGTCCTCGTGCGGAACTACGGGTAGCGCGGCGCCCGGCCGGCGGTGCGTAACACGCCGGCCGGGTGCCCGCCGTGGTGGCTCAGAACTTGAACTTGTCGATGTTGGACTTGTCGAAGACGGTCGGCGGGCCGAGCACGACCGACGGGCCGGTGGTTCCGGACGGACCGATGACGGTGTACTGCTTCAGCTTTCCGGCGGTGAATTTCGAGCCTGTCTGGAGGCTGGCGCTGCCGGAGGCGAGACCGGCCGCCGCGTAACCGGCCAGGTATCCCAGGTCGGAGGGGTTCCACAGCTCGAACGCCTTGACCGTGCCGTCCTTGATGTACTTGCGCATCTGTGAGGGAAGGCCGAGGCCGGTCAGCGTGACCCGCTTCGCGACGTCCTTGTGGGTGGACAGGTACTGCGCCGCGGTCGAGATACCTACCGTGGTCGGCGAGATGATGCCCTTGAGGTTCGGGTAGGCCGAAAGCAGGCCCTGCAGGACCGTCAGCGAGGTGGCCGGGTCGTCGTTGCCGTACACGGTCGAGACCAGCTTCATGTTCGGGTACTTCTTGAGCTGGACCTTCATGTACTTGATCCAGGCGTTCTGGTTGGTCGCGCTCGCCGCGGCGGAGAGGATCGCGATCTGACCCCTGGACCCGATCTGCTTGGCTAGCAGGTCGACCTCGGACGTGCCGATCGTCTTGGTGTCCGCCTGGTTGATGAACAGGTGGTTGGGGCAGGTGATGTCGGAGTCGAATGAAACCACCTTGATTCCGGCTGCCTGAGCCTGGCTCAGTGACGGGCACAACGCCGACGGGTCATTGCCGGCGATCACGATCGCGTCTGCCTTGGCCTGGATCGCGGCCTGAATCGACGGTATTTGGGCGGCGGCCGTGTCGGCCGTTCCGCTGCTCACCACGACCTTGCCGCCGAGTTCCTGCAGCGCCGCTTGGCCACCCTTGTCGGCGAGCACCTCGTACGGGTTCTGGGTGTCCTTCGGGATGTAGTACACCGTCAGGCCCTTCTTCACTCCGGTGGCGGTGGCCGACCCAGTGTTGTTCGTGGTCGTGCTGGTGCTCGAGGAGCTGCAGGCGGTCACGACCGCGCCGACCATCAGGACCGCGATCGCGGCTGGAAGCCGTACCCGGTTCCTACGGAGTTGAGTCATGCTGATTCCTTTCACTGTTTGGTCGTTCGAGGGTTATGTCAATCGCCGCGGGTCGCAACGATTGAGCGTTCCAACTGGAACTGCGGTTATGCCGACGTCGGCCTTACCTGCGGGTCTCGGACCCGTAGCCGGGCGCGGAGCCGGTGGAGCACGTCACCGCCGTTGGGCACGATGACGCTCAGCAGTAGCAGGGAGCCGGTGACGATGTTTTGGATCTCGGCTTGCACGTGCATCTGCGTCAGTGCCTGCTGCAACGCGCCGACGATGATCACGGACAGCACTACGCCGGCGACCGTGCCGCGTCCGCCGAAGATCGACACACCGCCGAAGAGCACGACGGCGACGACGGTGAGTTCCAGGCCGGTGCCGGCACCGTAGCTGGCGGAGGAGTTCTTCAAGGTGAACAGGACGCCAGCGAACGCGCACACGATCCCGGACAGCACATACAGCCCGAACTTGATGCGATTGACACGGATGCCAGAGAACTGCGCCGCCTCGGGTTGCAGACCGATAGCCACCAGCGAGCGGCCCAATGGCGTCGCATGCAGGACCACGCCGCACACGACGGCCAGGACGATGAAGATGCCGGCCGAGTAGGCCAGCTGGGTGCCCTGGATCGGCGCGATACCGATCTTGGTGAGCGAGGTCGGGAGCAGCTTGGTCGTCGGATTGGGCAGGATGATCTCGGCTGCGCCCCGGAACAATGTCAGGGTACCGATGGTGACGGCGATCGACGGTAGGCCGAGTCCGGCGATCAGAATGCCGTTGAGGGCGCCACCGACGGCGCCTACCAGCAGGGCGGCGGCCATGGCGAGCCAGATCGACGAGCCGTGCTGAAACAGGTACCCCATCACGGTGCCGGAGAGCCCGAGCATGGACGCGACCGACAGGTCTATTTCGCCGACCATGACGATGAGGAGCAGGGGCAAGGCCATGATCGCGATCTCGCCCATGTTGAGCCCGGTGAAGAAGAACGTGGAGCTGCTGATGAACGTCGAGGATTCGGCGGAGCCGAACGCCAGGACGCCGATCAGGACGACGATCAGCGCGACTTCCCAGCGCACTAACCTGCGCCAGGCCGGTTGGGTGCTATCGACACCACCGTATGTCTTTGCCGGCGGTGGAACCGTGGCAGTGTTAGACATCGCGGTGAGCTCCCTCGGCAGATTGCAGACTTCGGGCGACCCGCTGGCTCAGCCAACGGTCGAAGGCGATTGCGGCGAGCAGCAGGGCGCCGGCGATCGCGTCGTTCCAGAAAGCGGAGACCTTGCTCGACACCAGCGCCTGGTTGATCGTGTTGAGCAGCAGCGCGCCGAGCGCAGCGCCGAGCACCGTGCCGGAACCGCCGAAGATGGCCACTCCACCGACTACAACGGCCGCGACGACCAGGAATTCGTATCCGGTGCCCGCGGTCACGTCGACCTGTGCGTGCAGCGCCAGAAACAGGGCACCGGCCAGGCCGGCCAAGCTACCGCTGACGAGAAACGCGGTGAAGACTCGGCGTTCGGTCGGAATGCCCGCCAGCGCCGCCGCTTCCGGATTCGATCCAATGGCATACAACTCACGGGCCGCGCGGAACGAACGCATCGCATAGCCGACCACGGCGACGACGACCGCGACGATGATCGCGAGCCACGGAACGCCCAGGATGGTCTGAAAACCCACTTCCTGGAAGGTCTTGGGCACCGAGCCGGGGTCGATGGTGACCCCGTTGACGATAACCCCGTCGATTCCTCGAATAATGTAGAGCGCCGCTAGCGTGACCACGAGGCTGGGCACCCGGAGCGCCGTGACCACCAGCCCGTTGATGGCGCCGATCAGGGCTCCGATCGCGATACCCAGGCCGAAGCCGAGCAGCACCGGAAACCCGGGATGGTGTTTGAACGTCGTGCCCACCATGTAGGCCGACAGACCGACTACCGAACCGACCGAGAGATCGACATTGCGAGTCACGATCACCAGCGTCTCCCCGACGCCGAGCAACGCGACGAGGGCGGCGCCGGTCAGTAACTGCTGCACGCTGTGGGAGTTGGCGAACGCGTGATTCTTCAGCGTGGCCACCACGAAGACGATGACAATGACGAGGCCGATGCCGAGTTCGCGCGCCCGTAGGAGGGCGCCGCCGGCCGCGAAGCGTGGCTGCGAGGCTGGGGGGGTTTCAATGGTCGTGCTCATGCCGCCTCCTCGCTCCCGAGACCGGCCGCGGCGCGCATGATCGAATCCTCGTCGGCCTCCGCGCGCGACAGTTGAGCGGTCATCCGGCCCTCGTGCAGCACCAATACCCGATCGGCCATGCCAAGGACCTCCGGCAGTTCAGAGGAGATCATCAGAATCGCCATTCCCTCGGCGACGAGGCCGTCCAGGATTCGGTGCACCTCGGCCTTGGTGCCGACGTCGATGCCGCGGGTGGGTTCGTCGATGATGAGCAGCGACGGCCCGCGGGCGAGCCACTTCCCGAGAACGACCTTCTGCTGATTGCCGCCCGACAGCGTCGAGACGGGGTTGCTCAATCGAGCGAACTTCAGCTGCAACCGTTTTCCCCAGGTGGTGGCCAGGGTCCGTTCGCGTGAACGCCGGATGATCCCGAACCGGCTCAGCCGACGCATCGAGGCGAGCGCGACGTTCTGGTCGATTCCCAGTTCCATGACCAAGCCTTGCTGACGCCGGTCTTCGGGGACCAGGGCCAGGCCCGCGGCCATCGCTGCTTGCGGTGACCCGTTCGATAGTAGGTCGCCATTGATGCGAACCGATCCGGACGTGCGTCGGTCAATGCCGAAGATCGCGCGGGCCACTTCGCTGCGCCCGGCACCGACCAGACCAGCCAGCGCCACAATCTCGCCACGGCAGACCGAGAAAGAAATGTCGTAGAAGACCTTCTCGCGAGTGAGGTTGTCCACCTCCAGCACCACATCACCGGGTGCAGTCGCGGTTTTCGGGAAGAGGGACTCCAGGTCGCGTCCCACCATCGAGCGGATGATGTCGTCGATCGTCAGGTCCTCGATCGGCGCAGTCCGCACGAACGCACCATCGCGCATGACAGTGACGCGCTGGCAGCTCTTGAACACCTCTTCCAATCGATGCGAGATGAACAGAACGGCTGCTCCCTGATCACGCAGAGTGCGCATGACTTCGAACAGTCGCGCTACTTCGACGTTCGTCAATGCCGCTGTCGGCTCGTCCATCACCAGCACCTTCGCGTCGAGCGACAACGCCTTGGCGATCTCCACGATCTGCTGATCGGCGACCGACAAGCCGCGGGCCTGCCGATCCGGATCGAGCAGCACTCCCAGCCGAGCGAAAACCTTTGCCGCAGCAGCGTTCATCGCGCGACGGTCGATGGCACGGCCTCGACCCAGCGGCTGGCGGCCCATGAAGATGTTCTCGGCGACGGTCAGGTCCGGAAACAGCGTCGGCTCCTGGTAGATGATCGACACTCCGGCGCCGCGTGAGGCGGCTGGTCCCGAAAAGACGACCCGGTCTCCATCGACGCGCAGCTCACCGCCGTCAGGCTGGTGCACTCCGGCCAGGATCTTGACCAGAGTCGACTTGCCGGCTCCGTTCTCACCCAGCAACGCGTGCGCCTCGCCCGGATACAGGATCACCGAGCCGTTCACCAGGGCCTTGACCGCCCCGAAGCTCTTCGTCGCGCCGTCGAGCACCAGCAGCGGCCGGATCAGTTCGCCTTCGTTCACGTACGACAACCCCCTCGTAGTGAAACCTTTCACTTACTTCGAATACAGTAGGACCAGGGGACGAGGAGGTCAATAGGCCGATTGCGACCACGTCCACGCGGATGCGTCCGAGTCGGCCCCGACCACCGTGGGCTCAGCTTTGATACGATTCATGACCGAGGGGGCCAGTTGACGCGATCGGTGAGTGTCATAGACGTCGCCCAGCGAGCTGGCGTGTCGCTCGGGACGGTCTCGAACGTCCTGAACAAACCCGAGATTGTGGCTCCGAAGACCCGCGACCGAGTGCTGCAAGCCATCGAGGACCTCGGATTCATCCGCAACGAGGCGGCCCGGCAACTGCGAGCAGGACGCAGCCGCACCATCGGCCTGGTCGTGCTCGACATCGGGAATCCCTTCTTCACTGACCTCGCCCTGGGCGTCGAACTTGCGGCCACTGATGCCGGGCTGTCGGTGGTGCTCTGCAACAGCGGCGAGAGCATCACCCGAGAAGAGCACTATCTGAACCTGCTGCAGGAGCAGCGATCGTTCGGGATACTCATCACGCCCGTGTCCAGCAAGCTGACCCGAATCGACGCGATCCGTCGCCGAGGCACGCGGGCCGTCCTAGTCGACCGCGGCTCGAGCGGGCGCCGTTGTTCGGTATCGGTCGACGACATCACCGGCGGACGGCTCGCGGCCGCACATCTGCTCGACAACGGCCACAAGCGGATCGCCTTCGTAGGTGGCCCGATGGGCCTAAGCCAGGTATCCGATCGACTCGACGGTGCGCGCAAGGCAGCGGCCGAGGCCGGCCTCGCCGAGGACCGGATGGTAGTACTGGAGACCCCCGCCCTCAATGTTGCCGCAGGCCGACACGCTGGCGAGCGCATCGCCGCCATCTCGAAAACCCGGCGTCCCACCGCGGTTTTCTGCGCGAACGACCTCCTGGCACTCGGCGTATTACAAGAGATGACCCGCCGCCGTGTAAACGTGCCCAACGAACTCGCGATAGTCGGTTACGACGACATCGAGTTCGCCGCCGCCGCAGCAGTCCCGCTGACATCGATCCGTCAGCCCAGCTCTCAACTCGGCGATGCGGCCACAAAGCTACTGATCGAGGAAGTCACCAAGCCGGCCGAACACACCCACCGTCAGGTCGTCTTCGAACCTCAACTCGTCGTTCGCGACTCGACCCGACCGTCTTAGCCCAGCTGTCCACTGCGACTCCGAGGACATCCGGGCACGTCCCGGCGCAATCACGCACTCCTGCGAGAACGTCGGTGTAGAGGCTGTGGGGTTCAAGAACCTCGATCGTGCAGGCGCGTGGCCCGCGATCACGCCGCAGGACGGTACTCGTTGATCAGACCGCCGAGCACCTCGTCTCGCCGAACCGCCGTCCAACATCGATGGTTAGCAAAGATGGCAGCGCCGGCGATCGGCGGTCGCTGATCAAGTGCGCGGTGCGGACGGTGGCCGATGTAGTGCGTCTCGTACTCGGCTAGCACACGCACGAGCTGCCGCTCACTAAAGATCAACATCCGATCCAGGCATTCGCGCCGAATCGTGCCGACCCAGCGCTCCGCGTAAGCGTTGGCCTTCGGCGCCCGCGGCGGACTACGCAACACCGCTATGCCCTCGTCGGTGAAAACCGCGTCGAAGGCGGCTGTGAACTTCGTGTCGCGCTCGCGGATCAGGAATCCGAAACCGTCGACCCGCTTCCCCAGCGCCATCAAGAAGTTGCGGTCCTGCTGGGTCACCCACACGCCTGTCGGATGCCGAGTGACACCGAGGATGTGGACGCGGCGCGTGCCAACTTCGAGGATGAAGAACACATAGATCCGGCGCAGCAGCACCGTGTCGACGGTGAAGAAGTCACCCGGCATGTCACCGAGCAATACGAGAACAACCGCGTCGAATCCGACCACGGTCGGCTCAAGGCGCGGCTACGACCGATGCGCGGACTCAAACGACTGGCCTCGGCAAGAACGGTCTCGGCCGGGCACGCCTTCGTCCAGAACCTGCGCCGCTGCCGTTACGAACTCACCGCCGACCTGCCCGCTCCCGATCGGGTCCGCGTTGCGTTCGACGAACTCGCGCTCTGCCTCTGACGGCAGCCGGGTCACCAGCGCGCCTTCGATATCCACCGAGGATCGTCAACGCAACACCGCCTGCGGGTGTGGTCCTCGCCCAGCGAGCGGCGACGATCGACCAGCAGCCGCAGCACCGCCACTGGCAATCGATCGGACGGCTCGATCAGGTCCCGCAGTACGTTCGGTATTTGCCGAAGTCGTGAGGAGCGGGTGCCGCGTAGCGCTCGAGGCCCGGCCGCTCGGTAAACGGGTCTGTCACGACCTCGACGAGTTCGTTGAACGGGCCGAGGTCCCCGTGGGTTGCTGCGCTGAGTGCTTTCTCGACCAGGTGGTTGCGAGGAATGTAGGCGGGATTGACGCGGTCCATCGCGCCGGCGTCCGGGCGCAGGGCGCGCCACCGCTTGATCCAGGCGTCGTAACCCGCGAGGTCGAGAAACTCGTCGCGGGTGGGCACGACGTCGCCGCGGGCAGCTACCCCCAGGCCGCGGAAGAACCTCGTGTAGTCGACATGGTTCGCCTGCAGCAGCGTCAGCACATCGTCGATGAGCGACGCCGCCCCCGCGTCGTTGACCCCGTCAGACAAGCCGAGCTTGTTGCGCATGCCAAGCGACCACGCGGCACGGTATCGGGCCGGGAATGCGTCGATCGTTGCTACAGCGTCAGTGACCGCCTGGTCTTGATCGTCATGCAGCAGCGGTAGGAGAGCCTCACCCAGCCGGGCGAGGTTCCACTGCGCCGCCTGCGGCTGGTTACCGTATCGGTAGCGTCCGCGGTCGTCGATCGAGCTGTACACCGTCGCCGGATCGTAGGCTTCCATGAAGGCGCACGGCCCGTAGTCGATCGTCTCCCCCGAGATCGTCATGTTGTCGGTGTTCATGACGCCGTGAACGAAACCAACGAGCATCCACCGCGCGACCAGCGACGCCTGGGCGGCGATCACGGCCTCGTAGAGGACAAGGTAGGGACGATCGGCTCCGGCCACCTCAGGGAAGTGCCGGGCGATCGCGTGGTCGGCCACCCGGCGCAACAGGTCCACATTCCCGGTCGCCGCGGCGTACTGCACGCTGCCCACTCGTAGATGGCCGCTCGCGACCCGTGCCAGCACAGCGCCCGGCAACTCCGACTCCCGACGCACCAGGGATCCTGTCGCCACTACGGCTAAAGACCTGGTCGTCGCGATACCCAGCGCGTGCATCGCCTCGCTGATCACGTACTCGCGCAACATCGGGCCGACGGCAGCCAGTCCGTCCCCGCCTCGCGCGAACGGTGTGCGTCCCGAACCCTTGAGGTGCACATCGCGATGATCCCCTGCCTGATCGACGATCTCGCCGAGCAGCACGGCCCGGCCGTCGCCCAGCCGCGCGAGCGGCCCACCGAACTGATTTCCGGCATAGGCCTGCGCCACCGACGTGACCCCCTCAGGCAGGAGGCCGCCGGTCAGGAAGCGAGCACCGTCCCCGCCGCGCAACCAGGCGGGGTCGAGGCCGAGCTCAGCGGCCAGTGACCCGTTCACCGCCAGCACCTGCGGATCGGGGACGTCCCTGGCCTTCCAGGGGACGGCCAGCTCCTTGAGTTCACGGGCGAAACTTCCGTCGAGAACGATGGATCCGAGTGCAATGCTCACGACATGGACAGTACGTAGACACGGCCCCGGCGAGCTACACCACGAGTAGGGGACGTCCACCCCATACCGCTGCCATCGCGTTGTGGCGCGCGCCGAGCCGTAGATCTCGCGCACGTTGCTGGCTGTGCCATGCTGGGCAGATCAGGTCCTATGCGCACGCTTATGGTAGAGGCTTGCGGCGATTTGGCCGCCGACAAAACGACACCGCTAGACCGCGCGGGCTAATCGTGTCGGGTGGGCCGCTGCGCCAGGTGGCTCGGCCCGCCCGCTGACGACGGGGTTCCAACCGTCGGGCGCGTCGCGCTCCGAAACGATCGAGTTGAGTGTCGGCGGTTCGCCGTTGGTGATCAACGGACGTATGCTCCCGCCACTGCGGGCGCATGAGGGAGCTTGGCAGGATGGGCATCGGTTTCGGGTTCAAGGTCATGCCTGGCATTCTGGTCCGGGTGAGTTCACGCGGCGTCAGGACGAGCGTCGGCTTGCGTGCGGCGCGGATCCACGTCGGCGCAGGTCGCACCACCCTCTCCAGCGGCGTCGGCCCGGTGACGGTGCGGAGCAGCGGCGGCCGCCAGAGAACGAGCAGCAGATCCGGAACGCGCACGTCCTATGGGCCGAGCCCTGCCCAGCTGCAGCGACAGACGACCGCCATCGCACGTGCACAGGCCGCCGAGGACAAGCTCGCCCGTATCCGTGAGCTGATCGACTTGCAGCGCGATCTCGTTTCGGCACACCTTGAGCGATTCGTCGACACCAGGCGTCCGGTCGTGGAAGCACCGACCTGGGTGCACCCGCAGCAGTACCTCCCCGAAACCGAACAACGCCACCTGTCCGGCGGGATGTGTCGGCGG
>JALZAI010000087.1 GCA_030948475.1 Actinomycetota bacterium | reverse complement strand
GGCGGGCTGCTCATGCTCGCGCTCGGTGACTTCGCTATGCGCTCGGTGGGACTAGCTTCACCTCGGGGTCTGGCCTACGTTCGGATCGCGCGCTTTGTCCGGAAAATATTTAAGATAACATTCGTCTTGATCTAGGATACCTTGCTATGTTATACGTGTGATGTCCGGAGCCGGTCTGGACACGCGCAGAACAAAAAGGGTGTCCCACATGCACAAACTCGTCGCAGGCTTGATCTTGACGATCAGCCTCACCGCAGGGCTGGCAACTGCCACCAGCGCCGCCGCCACAACCAACGGCCCGGGCGATACCTCCAGTGCTAGCGCAACGGCGCTGTTCTACCGCAACCTGTTGGGCTATTCGCGGTTCAGCCAGGACGGCTCCGCGATAACTGTCACCGGGCTCTACCGTGGTCTGCGCCCGCAGCACGCGTACTTCACCGTCGTGTACAGCAACGGCAACTGCGACCCCGCCCAGGCGTTCCCCGTCGGCCCGTTCTACACCGACGGGAAGGGTCGCGGGGCGTTGAACACCACCGTGACGGGCGCTGCCGGGCTGGTTGCCGGCACCATGAGCATGTCGGTGCGCCGCGGCGACAACAACAGCGACATCGACCACGACAAATTGTTAGGACCCACGGACGTGGTAGCGGTGCCGGGGAAGCCAAGGATTGGCCTGATCGAGTGCCAGGGCAATCCGTACGTGGTCAGTAACTAGCTGATTGCGAACTAGGTGATTGCGAACTAGGTGATTGCGAACTAGGTGATTGCGAACTAGGTGATTGCGGCCGGTTGCCCGAGGCAACCGGCCGCAACCACACGTGCAGCCCGAGCTCCTCGTCCACCGCGGACGCCGGGGTGTCCGCGTCGTCGGGCGCCCCTTCGTGCATTGTGGTGGCCAGCACCTCCGCCGCCAGTTGCGCGGCATGGGTGCGGATTGCCTCGGCGGGCTCGGGTGAGCCGCCCACCCGCCACCACAGCTCGATGCGGTCAGTGACCTCCAGGCCGGCGTTCTTGCGGGCCTCCTGGACGAAGCGCACGATGTCGCGGACCAGACCCAGCAGCCGCAGCTCGTGAGTGAGCTCCAGATCGAGGGCGACCGTGTCGGCGCCCGCCGCGCTGACCGCCCAGCCGGAGCGGGGCGTCTCGGCGACCACGACCTCATCGCCGCCGACCGCGATCGTCTGGCCGTCCACGTCGACCTGCGCCGTACCGGCGCGGTAGGCGGCCACGAACGGCACCGCGTCGGCGGCGGCGCTGGCCGAGATCGCCGCGGCGACGGCCTGAGTCCGGTTGCCGAAGCGCCGGCCCAGCTCGCGGAAGTTCGGCTTGACCGAGAGCTCCACCAGCTCCCCGGTGTCGGCGAGGCTGGCCAGCTCGATCACGTTGAGTTCTTCGCGGACCTCGTCACGCAGCGTCGCCGGCAGCGACGCCCAGCCCGGGGCCGAGATCAGCGCTCGCGCCAGCGGCTGGCGCGTCTTCACCTTCGAGTCGGCGCGCGCGGCGCGGCCCAGCTCGACGAGCCGGCGGACCAGCCCTACCTGCGTGCAGAGCGCGAGGTCGATCTTGGTGTCGTCGGCGATCGGCCAGGTGGCGAGGTGCACCGAGTCGCCGGATCCGGTCGCGGCGAACAGCGCCGACCAGACCTTCTCAGTCACGAACGGCACGAACGGCGCTAGCAGCCGGGTCAGGACGTGCAGGCACTCGTGCAGCGTCGTGAGCGCGGCCGGGTCGCCGTCCCAGAACCGGCGGCGCGAGCGGCGCACGTACCAGTTGGACAGGTCGTCGACAAAGCCCGACAGCGCGCGTCCGGCCCGGGCGGTGTCGAAGTCCTCAAGCGCGGCGTCGACCTCCGCGCTGACCCGGTGCAGCTCCGACAGAGCCCAGCGGTCCAGCAGGGTGGGCGTTGCGCCTGTCCGCTGTCCTTGCTCGGGTCGCGAGCTCCTCTCGGGTGACCAGTCGTTCGCCCGCGCATACAACGACTGCAACCGCGCGACCGACCAGTACGTGCGCAGTACCTTGGATGCGATCTCGTCCAGCACCTTGTGTCCGACCCGGCGCGAGGACCACGGCGAGCCGGTGCAGAGCATGAACCAGCGCACGGCATCGGCGCCGTGCCGGTCCATCAGCTCGATCGGCTCGAGGATGTTGCCGAGGTGCTTGGACATCTTGCGGCCGTCTTCGGCGAGGATGTGGCCCAGGCACAGCACGGTCTTGTACGAGCTCTGGTCGAAGACCAGCGTGCCAACCGCCATCAGCGAGTAGAACCAACCACGCGTCTGGTCGATCGCCTCGCAGATGTAGTCGGCAGGGTAGCTCGCCCGGAACAGGTCGTTGTTGCGGTGCGGCGCGCCCACCTGCGCGAACGGCATCGACCCCGAGTCGAACCACGCGTCGATAACCTGCGGCACACGGCGGTACGTCCCGTCCTCGCCGGGTAGGGTGAAGTTCACGTCGTCGACGAACGGACGGTGCGGGTCGGTCAGTTCGACCCCGGAGAGCTCGCACAGTTCGGCGAGCGAGCCGATGCAGACCATGCGGGAGGCGTCTTCGTCGTTGCGCCAGATCGGCAGCGGGGTGCCCCAGTATCGCTCGCGCGAGAGCGCCCAGTCGATGTTGTTCTGCAGCCAGTCGCCGTAGCGGCCGTGCTTGATTCGCTCGGGGTACCAGGTGGTCTTCTCGTTCTCAGCGAGTAGCCGGTCCTTGACCGCGGTCGTGCGCACGTACCACGACGGCAGGGCGTAATACATGAGCGGCGTGTGGCAGCGCCAGCAGTGCGGGTAGCTGTGCGTGTACGGGACGTGCCGGAACAGCAGCCCGCGCTCGCGCAGGTCGCGTACCAGCAGTTCGTCGGCGTCCTTGAAGAACACCCCGCCGACGGTGGGCAGTTCGGCCTCGAAGTGCCCGTCCGGTCCAATCGGGTTGATCACCGGCAGGTCGTAGACCCGGCTGGAGGCGAGGTCGTCGGCGCCGAACGCGGGTGCCTGGTGCACGAGGCCCGTCCCGTCCTCGGTGGTGACGTAGTCGGCGAGCACCACGTAGTTCGCGCCGTCGAGTTCGGCCCTCGCGGCGACAGCAGGAAGTTCGACGCCGCCTGCGCCAGCAGGAAGTTCGACATAGTCGAACGGGCGCCCGTAGGTCCAGCGTTCGAGCTCACGTCCGGAAAGGGTGGCGATGATCCGCGCATCGTCGCCGAGCACCTTCGCGACCAGCGGCGCGGCGACGACGACGCTGTCGCCGTCGGGCGCTTCGACTTTCACGTACTCCACCGCCGGGTTGACTGCGACCGAGACGTTCGAGACGAGCGTCCACGGCGTGGTCGTCCAGACGAGCAGGTCGGTACCGATCCACGGCCCAGAGGTCAGCGGGAAGCGTACATACACCGACGGGTCGGTGACCTCCTCGTATCCCTGCGCCACCTCGTGATCGGACAGGCCAGTGCCGCAGCGCGGGCAGTATGGGGTGACCCGGTAGTCCTCGACGAGCAGGCCGCTGTCGAAGATCTGCTTCAGCGCCCACCACACGGACTCGATGTAGTCCGGGCGCATCGTCCAGTAGGCGTTCTGGTAGTCGGCCCAGTAGCCCATCCGCTCGCTCATCGACTCGAACGCGTCGACGTGGCGCTGCACGCTCTCGCGGCACCTGACGTTGAACTCGGCAATTCCGTACGCCTCGATGTCGGGCTTGCCGGTAAAGCCGAGCTCCTTCTCCACGGCGAGCTCGACGGGCAGGCCGTGGCAGTCCCAGCCGGCCATCCGCGGGACGTGGTAGCCCTGCATCGTCTTGAAGCGCGGGAAGACGTCCTTGAAGACCCGGGCCTCGACATGGTGGGTGCCGGGCATGCCGTTGGCAGTGGGCGGCCCCTCGTAGAACGTCCAGGACGGGCCGTGCGCGGTTTGCTCCAAGCTGCGCTGGAAGACCTTGGCGGTGCGCCACTGCTCGATGATGTCGTGGTCGAGCGCGGCAAGGTCGACGTGCGCGGGCAACGGGTCGTACGAGCTGCTCATCACCGGCGGTGCTCCTTCGAGTCGAGCCGACTCGAGGCACGACGGTTTTCCGTCGCGGCGAGCGGGTCCGCCTCCTGGGCTCGCACCGCCCCGGAGTCGCTGTGTGGCTGATTTCCGCGGCTATTTGTCCTCGTCGTCGCGCTCCTATGGTAGCGATCGAGCCGAGCGGACGCCTGTGGGTATCGCGGCGTATGGCGCGCTCGCTGGCGAATCAGGTTGTTCGCCCCTATAGTTGGCCGCCTTTGAACGGGTGGCAGCTGGTGCCGGTCCGACGAAGCATGGTGTGGAGGACAGATGGCTGCCGGGAGTCGCCTGGGACGGGCACTGCGCAGGGTGAGCGGTAGCGGGGCCACGAAGAAAGTGAGCGCCGCCGCAAAGGCTCCGGCGAAGAAGACGGTGGCGAAGAAGACGGTGGCCAAGAAGACGGCGGCCAAGAAGACGACGGCGAAGAAGACGACGGCGAAGAAGACGACGGCGAAGAAGACGAGCGCGAAGAAGGCGGCTGCGACCAAGAAGACGAGCGCGAAGAAGGCGGCTGCGACCAAGAAGACGACCGCGAAGAAGGCGCCTGCGACGAAGCCGGCGACCAAGAAAACTCCCGCGAAGAAGGCGATCGCGAAAAAGACGAGTGCGGGCAGGGCGCCCGCTGCCATCGCGGCCAAGAAGTCCCCGGCCACGAAGCCGGCGGCCAAGAAGGCCCCGGTGACGAAGGCCCCCGCCGCCAACGTCCCCTCGAAAAAGGTGGCGGTCAAGAACGGGCCGGCGAAGACGACGACCCAGCACGCGTCAGCAGCGCCGAGCGCACCTGCGCCGGACGCCGCCGCCATCTCCGTCCCCGAAGGTTCGGAGTGGACCGAGGCCGAACTCGCCGCCGTCCGCCGGGACCTCCTCGCCCAACTCGGCGAGATGCGCGCCGCGTACGAGGTATCGATCCGCGACCTCAACGATCTGCAGCAGGCCGGCACCGACGGCGCCGGAGACGACCAGGCCGACGCCGGCAGCAAAACCTTCGAGCGCGAGCAGGAGCAGTCGATCGCCGCGAACCGCCTCGATCTGATGACCCAGATCCAGCACGCGATCGAGCGCATCGACCGGGGCACCTACGGCTTCTGCGAGAGCTGCGGCCGGCCGATCCCCAAGGCGCGGCTCAAGGCCTTCCCGTCCGCCACCCTCGACGTCGCCTGCAAGCAGCGCGAGGAGCGCCGCTGATCGCCTGGTCAGCATGCCGTGCGACGATCTTCATGCGCACTCGGACGGAGAGGTCGGAGAGGTCGACGTCAGCATGAAGATCGCGCCGGACGGGGTGCCGCCCGCGCATCCGGACAAGCCGCGGCGCATCGTCCTGTTCGGGATCGTCGCCCTAGGGGCGTTGCTGCTGGACCTGTTCTCCAAGGTGATCGTGGTCGCGGCCCTCGACCCCAACGCTCCCGTCCGGCTACTCGGCGGCGCGCTCTACCTGGACGAGGCGCGCAACCCCGGCGCGGCGTTCTCGTTGGGCACCGGCTTCACGATCGTGCTCAGTCTGATCGCGGTGGCGGTCGTGCTGGTGATCCTGCGCACCGCGCGCCGGATGCGCTCGGCAGCCTGGGCCGTCTCGCTCGGGCTGGTGTTGGGCGGCGCTCTGGGCAATCTCGCCGACCGGGTTTTCCGCGCGCCGGGGTTGGGACGCGGCCGCGTCGTCGACTGGATCAGCGTCTTCGGACCCGAAGGCGAACACTGGCCGATCTTCAACTTCGCCGACTCCGCAATCGTGTGCGGCGCGGTGCTCGCCGCCCTCCTCAGCCTGCGCGGCATCGAACTCGACGCGACGAGGCGCACCCGTGCCTGACACCAGGCTGCTGCCGGTGCCCGATGGCCTGGACGGGCTGCGCCTGGATGTTGCGATCTCGCGCCTACTCGGCTTCTCGCGGACGGCGGCCGCCGACCTTATCGACAGCGGCCACGTCAACGTGGACGGAGCCAGCCCGGCGCGCAGCGCCAAGGTCCACGGCGGTTCGCTACTCGAGGTGACCCTGCCCGAGCCGCGGATCGATCCTGCTCCGGCGCAGAACGTGGACGGCCTGGTCGTGCGCTACGACGATGACGACGTGGTCGTGGTGGACAAGCCGGTCGGCGTCGCCGCCCACCCCGGTCCGGGCTGGACGGGGCCCACAGTCGTCCAGGGCCTGGCCGCCCTGGGCTATCAGATCGCGACGTCGGGGGCTGCCGAGCGCCAGGGGATCGTGCACCGGCTGGACGCCGGGACGACCGGGGTGATGGTCGTCGCGAAGAGCGAGCACGCCTATTCGGTGCTCAAGCGCGCGTTCAAGGCGCGCACCGTGGACAAGCGCTACGCCGCGCTCGTCCAAGGACATCCGGACCCGACGCGCGGCACGATCGACGCACCGATCGACCGGCATCCCTCCGCCGACTACAAGTTTGCGGTCGTCGCCGGGGGGCGCGCGAGCATCACCCACTACGAGACGGTCGAGGCGTTCCGCGCCGCCACGCTGCTCGACATCCGCCTCGAGACCGGGCGCACCCATCAGATCCGGGTGCACCTGGCGGCGATCCGGCATCCGTGCGTCGGGGATCTGACCTACGGTGCCGACCCGGTCCTGGCCCGGCATCTCGCCTTGAGCCGGCAATGGCTGCACGCCCGCTCGCTGGGTTTCGCGCACCCGGCGACGGGTGAGTGGCTGAGCGTCGAAGCATCCTTCCCGGCCGATCTGCAGCACGCGCTCGACGTGCTCGGTGACGAAAGCTGACCGGAGGGTAGGACGACGGACATGAACACCAACGGGGACAGACAGACATGAGTTCTGCGGGCCGTGCCCCCCTTCTGGTCGCCTCCAACCGCGGGCCCCTGACCGTCGCTGCGGTCGAGGAAGGCGACGACGAGATCCGACGTGGCAGCGGCGGGCTGGTCAGCGGCATGCAGGCCGCACTGTCCGCCGCGCCGGACGCGGTGTGGGTGTGCGCGGCTATGAACGAGCGGGAGCGCGTGCTCGCCCGGCAGGCCACCAGCGGACGGCTGTCCGAACTGCCGCAGGTCGCTGACGCGCTGCACGGCGACTTCGACGTACGCATGCTCCCGATCGACGCTCCGACGTTTCGTTCCGCTTACAACGGCGTCGCGAACTCGACTCTCTGGTTCGTCCTGCACCAGCTCTATGACCTGCCCAAGCAGCCGAACTTCGACACGTCCTGGCGGCGGCAGTGGACGGCCTACGTCCGGTTCAACGAGTCGTTCGCGACAGCCCTCGCGGACGAGGCAGCTCAGGGCGCGACGGTGATGGTGCAGGACTATCACCTGTTCCTCGTGCCGCGAATGCTGCGTGAGCTGCGCCCGGACGTGCGGATCGGCATCTTCACGCATACGCCATGGGTGCCGCCGGACTACTTCGCGATGCTGCCCGATGACGTCGGACGCGCGATCGTGGATGGCATGCTCGGTGCGGACGTGGTGGGCTTTCACACCGAGCGGTGGGCACAGCTGTTTCGCGACACCGCGCAGGCGGTCCTGGAGCAGCAGCCGTCCGGGGTGCAGGTGTTCCCGCTCGGGACCGACGAAGCGGAGCTGCACAAACTCGGCGCCCGGCGCGACGTCGACAGCGCACTGCGCGTGCTCGGCGCGGAGATGGGCGACCGGCTGGTCATCGGACGGGTGGACCGTACCGAACTGTCGAAGAATGTCTGGCGCGGGCTACTGGCCTATCGCGAGCTGCTGCGGACCCGTCCCGAATGGCGAGGCCGCGTCGTCCACGCGATCTACAACAACCCCTCCCGCGAGGACCTGCCCGCCTACCGCGAGTACACCGCGTCCATCGAGCGCCTCGCGTCCGAGATCGACGACGAGTTCGGCACGGCGGACTGGGCGCCGGTGTTCCTCGAGATCACCGACGAGTACCCGCTCGCGCTGGCATTGCTGCGGCGCACCGACGTGATCTTCGTCAACTCGGTACGCGACGGGATGAACCTCGTCGTGCTGGAGGGCTTGGTGCTCTCCGAACGCGAACCGGCTGTGGTCGTCTCGCGCGACACCGGGGCCGCGGAGGTCCTCGGCGACGACGCATTGATCGTAAACCCGTTCGACATCACCGCGACCGCCGACGCGTTGCATCAGGCGATGACGATGCCCGCGGAGGAGCGGGCCGAGCGCGCCGCGCGGATGCGCGATGCCGCCGTGCGGCTGCCACCGACCCAGTGGTTCCGGGCTCAGCTGGACGCGCTGGGCTGAGCCAACTGTCGCAGCAACGCGACGGCATCCGTGCTGGTCTCCACGGTGGCGTCTGCCGCCTCGGCGATCTCAGCGACCCCCGAGGCCAGGACGCCGACGCTGTACGCGCTGAGCCCCTGGGCCCGCAGCTGCCGCGCCTGCTCGAACGCGGGGAGGTCGCCGAGGTCGTCACCGAGGTAGAGCACGCCGCGCGTGTGTGCCTGAACGAGCGCGCGCAGGGCACCGGCCTTGTCGTATCCGGGCAGGCGCAGCTCGATCACGCCGCTGCCCGCGTGCACCTCGAGATCCAGCTCAGCTGCGAGGTCGTCGACCGGGACGCGCAGCGGGTCGAGCGCGGCCTCGGGGTCACCGGCCAGCCGGCCGTGCACCACCAAGGAGAGCCGCTTGTCCTCGATCCACACGTCCGGATCGGCGTGCTGGTTCTTCAGCAGGGCGGGCAGGCGTTCCCGAAGCGTGGCCATGACGTCCGGGGTGTCCGGGGTGTTGAGGGCACCGGCGTGCCAGGTCTCGGCTCCGTAGACGCCGGCGACCGCGATGCCCGGCACCTGCTCGAGGCCACCGAGGCGCAGCACCGTTCGGGCGTCGCGCCCGGTGATTACCGCGACCCGCGCGCCGAGTTCTACGAGTGTCGTGAGCGCGTCGACGGCTCCGACGGCCGGGCGCGACTGCTCCGGGTCAGGGACGAGCGGGGCCAGAGTGCCGTCGAAGTCGACGGCCACCAGCAGGTCCGGCAGGGTGGCGCGCAGATCCGAGACGATCGTGGCCAAGTCCGGTCCGGCGTCCATGGCTCCATCATGGTCGGGCGGCGGCCGGACCGACCAACTAGGCTGAGCCGGTGCCGACGGCCCGTCGCCATCGGCCACCACGGTCGCGCCTGGCCCAAAGCCTGCGGAACACGGTGCTGACACTCGACACCGGCGCACAATAGCTGGTCGAGCATACTGATGGCGTGCTCTTCGAGGTGCTGGCCGAACCCAATCGTCGGCGCATCCTTGACGAGCTGCGGGCCGGCGAGCGCCCGGT
>JALZAI010000418.1 GCA_030948475.1 Actinomycetota bacterium | reverse complement strand
ACGCCGACCGGATCGTCACGGCGCACGACATGCGCGAAACCGGGCCCGGGCTGGCTCGGGCCTTTGCCGAGGGCGCGATGCACCGCGGAGGCTCGGTCGTCGAGGCCGGCCTCGGCTCGACCGACCTGCTCTACTTCGCCTCCGGGCGCCTCGGACTGCCCGGCGCGATGTTCACCGCGAGCCACAACCCCGCGCAGTACAACGGCATCAAGATGTGCCGGGCGGGGGCGGTGGCGATCGGGCAGGACACCGGTCTCGCCGAGATCCGCGATCGTGCGACGGCCTACCTTCGCGACGGCCTACCGGCGGCTGCGGGGACCGGGGCGGTCGAGTCGGCCGACCTGCTCGCCGAGTACGCCGGCTACCTGCGCGGCTTGGTCGAGCTGTCCGGCGGCCGTCAGCTCACCGTGGTCGTCGACGCGGGCAATGGCATGGGCGGGTTCACCGTCCCGGCAGTGCTCGGCAACGCCGTGCTACCGGCGCTGCCGTTGCGGATTATCGAGCTCTACTTCGAGCTGGACGGATCGTTCCCCAACCACGAGGCCAATCCGCTGGAGCCCGCCAACCTCGTCGACCTGCAGCGCGCCGTCGTCGAGCAGGGCGCGGATCTCGGTCTGGCCTTCGACGGCGACGCCGATCGCTGCTTCGTCGTGGACGCGGACGGGGGCGCCGTGTCGCCGAGCGCCATCACCTGCCTGGTTGCCGAGCGGGAACTGACCAAGCATCCCGATTCGACCGTGATCCACAACCTGATCACTTCGCACGCGGTGCCCGAGGTGATCCGCGAGCAAGGCGGGCACCCGGTGCGCACCCGCGTCGGGCACTCGTTCATCAAGGCCGAGATGGCGCGCACGGGTGCGGTCTTCGGCGGCGAGCACTCGGCCCACTACTACTTCCGCGACTTCTGGTACGCCGACACCGGCATGCTGGCCGCGATGCACGTCCTCGCCGCGCTCGGCGAGCAGGACGGCACGCTCGCCGAGCTGGTGGCGCCCTACCAGCGCTACGTCGCGTCCGGCGAGATCAACTCGACGGTGACCGACCAGGCCCTGAGTCTCTCGGCCGTGCGGACCCGGTTCGCGAATGGCGCGGAGGTCGACGAGCTGGACGGGCTCACCGTCGGCCGTCCGGACGGCTCGTGGTTCAACGTTCGCGCGTCCAACACCGAGGCCCTGTTGCGGCTCAATGTCGAGGCGCCGACGGAGGAGCAGCTGATCGAGCTGCGCGACGCCGTCCTCGCGGTCATCCGAGCGGGTTAGGACCTCGGATGACCCTCGATCCCGAGCTGCTCCAACTGCTGGCCTGCCCGACCGACGATCACGCGCCGCTACGTGAGGTCGAGGACACCCTGGTGTGCACCCACTGCGCGTCCAGCTTCCGGATCGAGGACGGCATCCCGGTGCTGCTGCTCGACGAAGCCACGCCAGGGCCGAACGGTCTCGGTGTCGCTGCGAAATGACGATCGACGAGGCGCTGCTCGACGACGCCGACCTGCTGGAGCGCCGCGACAAATCGCGCCTGCTGTGGAGCCTGGCCACCGCCGGTGCGCAGGTGCGTCGCGCGATGGATCTGGCCGACGAGTTCGGCGTGCAGCGCCTGCGCGGAGAAACGCCGCGGGCTCTTCTCGTCGCCACCGACGCACCTCCGTCGGCTGCGCTGCGCCTGATCACCCGGCTCAGCTGCGAGACTGCTCCGGCTCTGGCCTGGCACGGCGTGGAGCTACCGCGCTGGGCCGGGCCGTCCGACGCGCTCCTGATCGGTGCGGTCGACGGGCGGCACCCACGCTTGGCCGAACTCGCCGAGCAGGGAGCGCGACGCGGCATGGCGATGGCTGTGGTCGCGCCGCCGCGCTCGCCGGTGGCCGTGGCAGCGGGACGCGCGCCGCTGGCCGAGCTGCCCGAGGACCTCAATCCTGGCGCGGCTCGGTGGGCGGTACTGACCCCGCTGCTGCAGGCGCTCGACGCGCTGGGCCTGCACCCGATCCCGACCGAGTTGCTGCACCGGGTCGCCGACGGCCTGGACGAGACCGCCGAGATGTGCCGCCCGACCGGCGATCTGTTCACCAATCCGGCCAAGTCGCTCGCGGTCGAATTGTCCGAAGCCCGCCCCATCGTCGTCGGCGCGGGCGCGCTGGCCAGTGTGGCCGCTCGCTCGACCGCGGACGCGCTGCAGCTCGGTG
>JALZAI010000349.1 GCA_030948475.1 Actinomycetota bacterium | reverse complement strand
TGGCGCGGCACGATCGATGCCTCGCTGCCCACGGTCGGCTTCGTCGTCGCCAATGCCATCGGTGGTCTCGGCGCCGGGGTCTGGGCGGCCCTGGGCGTGGCGTTGCTGGTTTTCCTGCTCCGGCTGGTGCGGCGGGAGAGCGTGCAGCAGGCGGTCAGCGGGCTCTTCGCCGTCGGGGTGGCCGTCGCGATCGCCGCCGCCTCGGGTCAGGCACGTGACTTCTTCGTCTTCGGCATCCTGCGCAACGCGGTGATCGGGGTCCTGCTGGTCGGCTCGGTGCCGCTGCGCCGGCCACTGATCGGCGTGCTCGCGGAGTTCCTGGTGCCCAGCCATCTGGGTGCGATGTCCTCGACCTCGATGCCCGGACTGCGCCGCTTCGGCCGCACCCCGGTGGTGGCCGTCGACGTCGTCGGGCCGGCGGTGGGCACCGACCCGCGAGAGCCCGATCTCGAGCCCGACCTCCCGTGGCGGGAGGACCGCCGGCTGATGCGGGCCTACTCCTGGCTGACCGTGATGTGGGGGGCCACGTTCCTGCTGCGGGTCGCCGTCCAGGCCCTGCAGAACCAGAAGAACCAGGTCGCCCTCCTCGGGACGACGTCGCTGATCCTCGGCCTGCCGGTCACCGCCGTGGCCGTCGCCGTCACCCTCTGGGTGATCGGCCGGCTGCACCGGCACCGCAGCACGCCGGCGCTCGCCGAGCCCCACGACGGATAGCTGAGCCGGACCCCTCGGTAGGCGCGTGCGCGCCGTCGACTGAGCAGTTGCACCCGCCCTGGCGGGCGTGTCCGCGCGTGTCGCCCCCCGCAACTGCTGATGGCTCTACCTTCCTCTCGCACGGTGGATCCCGGCAGGGAGTGCTTCAACTGCTTGTCCCTCGAGGACTGATGTGAGACAGCGCCCCTGCCGGGCCCCGGCGAAGGTCTGACGCCCACGAGGGTGTCGTCCCACGAGGACTGGTTCATCAGCACGACGCAGCGCCTTCCCGGTCCGCCGAGCAACGCAACGACGGACGAGGGAGGAATGGTGCTGGGAGTCGGTATCGACTGGGCCGAAGAGTTTCACGACATCGCTCTGGGAACGCAGGAGAAGGGAGTCATCGAACAATTCCGGATCAACCATGATCCGTCGGGTGTCGACCGGTTGATCAGTCGTTGTCTGGCGCTGGAACCGGAGCCGGCCGAGGTGCGGGTGGTGCTGGAAACCCGGCACGGTCTGCTGGTCGAGGCGCTGCTCGACGCCGGATTCAGCGTGGTTCCGGTCAACCCCGACCTGGTCGCCCGCCGCCGTGGGCCGGCGCGGAAGAAGGACGACGCCGAAGACGCCCGGATCTGCTGCCTGCTGGCCTTGGACCGACACGCCAGCCTCAAGGCGTTGATCCCACATGGGGAGGCCGCCGGAGAGCTGCGGGCGATCGCCCGAGAAGACGAACGCGCCGCCCGCGACCAGCGGCGGCTGCTCAACCGGTTGCGGGCGGACCTGCAGACCACCTACCCGGCCGCGCTGGTGATCGCCGGCGACGACCTGGGTGCCCCCACGCTGCTGCGACTGCTGGAACGCTGGCCCACCCAACCCGAGCTGAACGCAGCCCGTCGGGAGGAACTCACCGGCTTCGCTCGCGCCAGCAGGCATGGCTGGCCCGACCGGTTCGCCGACAAGGTCGCCGACGCGCTGGCCCGCCCGGCGCTGCCCATCCGCGACTACCTGGTACGGGCCAAAGCGGCCGGTATCCGGTTGGCCGCCGTCCAGCTGCTGGCCCTGCACGAGGCCCGCCGCGGCTGGGAACGGCGGATGGCCGAACTGCTGCTCGGCGGTCCGCGCACCGGCTCCGACCACACGGTGAAGGACCCCGACCCGGGGAAGGCGTTCCCGGGCGGTGAGATCTACCTGAGCTTTCCCGGCCTCGGTGACCGTCTCACCGCCCGGGTCGCGGGTGAGATCGGCGACCACATCGAGCAATACAGCACACCGAACTCGCTGCAATGCTATGCCGGACAAGCCCCGGTCACCCGCCGATCCGGGAAGAGCGACTTCGTCGTCGCCCGCCGGCTGGCCCATAACCACCACCTCGGCGCCGCCGTCCATCAATGGGCGTTCTGCAGCCTGGCCAACAGCGCCTGGGCACGTGAGTTTTACGACGAAAAAATCAAATCCGGAAAAGGCCATCACGCCGCCCTGCGGGCCCTGGGTAACCGATGGCTGGAGGTCCTCTGGCACTGCCTGACCAAAGGCGTTCTCTACAACGAGGAACTTCACCGGGCCAACCGCAACCGCACCCTCCGCCGAGCCGCCTGATCGGGTGGTTGACAGAGGGTGTCTCACTCG
>JALZAI010000343.1 GCA_030948475.1 Actinomycetota bacterium | reverse complement strand
CGCAATGACTTGTTCATGTTCTCTCCTTGTCTAGCGACCCGGGAGCATCCCAGGCGTGACGTCTTCACACCTGGATTCGATGTGAAGGCGGCATTCGGTTCCGGCCGGACCTCGCCGTGATCTTTTTTGCGACGTTCTGCCGCGGAACTGCAGATCGGGCAATTCGGCTTGACCGAGCCTAACACTAGCTTTACATTGGACAGCACGGCGCCCGATGGTCCGACTGTGGCGGCGACGAGATGGTCCTGCCGTCCCTGCGCAGGACCGCCTCGGCGGTCAGCCCCCGAGCGATCAAGGCTGGGTATGACCACCAACTCGGACAACCACCGTGTGATTCGCCGAGTGGCGACGGTCACCAGTGACAGCACGGTGGGGGCGGCGCCTCGGGTGGCCTACTGGCCTCGGCCGGTAGGCCCATTGCAGGGGACGATCCGAGGCGTCGCCCACACCTAACCCGTTCGTGGTCGCGCGTCCGCAGCCGGCCTAGCGATCAGATGGCGACTACCCGGACGAGGCCGTCCAGACCCTGGAAATCGTCGGCGTTGCGGGTGAACAGATCGAGCCCGTTGGCATGTGCCGTCGCGGCAATCAACAGGTCTGCGAACGACTGGCCCCTGTGATACGTCACCTGTGCGCAGGAAGATCGCCGGTAGCGCCGACAGAAGCACTCTAGATCCAGCGCGGACTCGGCTCGCGGTCGCCGATGACCCGGCCGGTCGCCCAGCCGAGCAGCTCCGCGAGCGAGCCGCGAACCTTGGCCGGACCGGCTCCCCAGCTTCGCTCGACCGAGGACAGCGTCGGCGCCGTGTCCCCGTCCCGGCGCTGCCACCAGCCGGTGACGTCGTCCAGCAGCGCCTCGCCGAGATCGGTCGGCAGGTCGGCGAACTGCGCGCTCGCCGCAAGGTCGACGGCGTGAATCCACACTTCCCGCACCCGCATCCAGGCCACCTGCGCAGCCGGCACCTCGCGTCCCTGCGCGGTGCGCACCGGAGACTCCCACGCCTCGTCGGGCAAGGACTCGACGGCGGCGGTGAACCTCGCGCGGCTGGCCCCGTACCGAGCAACCACCTCGGACGCGGGAAGGGCCGCGACCTGCTCGATGTCGGCGTTACGCGCCTCGGGGGACGCGTACATCGGCGTCTCGACCCCGGTTCGCGCCCAGGTGAGCAGGTTGGCCAGCGCGTCGGCGTTGAGGCCCACATGCGCGAGCAGGGTCTGCCGCGACCAGCCTTGCAGCAGCGACGGCGCGATCAGATTCGCCTCGGGCACCTGCTCCAGGGTCGACGCGAAGAAGTCCTCGCCGGCACGCCACCAGCCGAGATACCGATCCAGCTCAGTCATCACGCACCGACGGCGATGACGTCGGTGGGCTGCGGGGTGAGAATCGTCGACACGTAGGAGACGGTAGCCGCCGCGCCGAAGACTTGCTGGGTGGTCCCCGCCTGCACCTGCTCGGCATCGACCAGGCACTCGGCGTCGAAACGCCGCCGAGTACGCCTGGCGGGCGAGCTGCACTCGGCTGACGGTCGCTAACGCGCGACGTCGACGCGGCGGTGCGCGGCGAGCCAGGTGCCGAGCAGCGCGGCGGCCAGCAGCGCGATCATGAGGCCGACGCCGAGCAGCAGGTGGGCGGGCCGAACCCGGTCCGCGCTGCCGTCGTCGGGACGGACCTGGGCGCGGATCGTCCGGGTGCTGGTGAAGGCCGTCATGGTCCCGGTAGGGGGGAGGCCCAGGATCTTGAGGTCCGGATTGGCCCGCAGGGTGAGTATCGGGACGGGGGTCCAGCAGCCGTCCGTGGGTATTTCCGGGGTGCTGACGGTGTATGTGTCGTCCCCATGGGTGCGCACGAGCGGATCCGTCGACGTTGCGGGGACGACCGACGCGCCGGTCCAGTCGCGTCCGAAACACCCGCGCCAGGAGTTGGCCAGATGCCGCAGTTGGACGCGTAGCGTCGCGGCCTGAGTTAGCGTGCCGGTGACGCTCACCGTCGTGCGCAGCCGCCCACCCGCGTGCACCGCACTGTTGGACAGGGCGGTGACGGTTGCTGCCGGTGCGAGGACGAGCGTGGCGTCCTGGGGCCGGTCCGGCGTGAGAGTGATCGGGATGCTGCCGATGTTGGGCAGCGTGACGTCGGCGCGGATCCGGAACGCGTAGCAGTCGCCGCGTTCCCGGACGGGGCTGCTGAGCGTGACCGGCGCGCTGCCGTACGCGCTCGTCGCGGTGAGTGGGGCCGCCGCTTGGGCGCCGTCCCACCCGCGGGCCGGGCAGGTGCCGTTCGCGGCCAGGCGCGGCCCGAGCAGCGCCCCGCTGACTCCGGTGAGTAAGGCAGGGATACGTCCGCGCACCCGCACGGTCGTGCTTAGCGGACCACCAAGGGCCACGCCGTGGCCGGCGGGTGCCTGTGTGACGTGCACTGGCGGCACGGTGATGACGTCGCCGACAACGATGCGCCGGGTCACGTTCGGGGTGGCGTTGGTGGTCACGATCCGGCTGGCGAGGCGATAGCAGCCGGGCATGACGAGGGTCGTCGTCGCGCCCGCGTACGAGCTGTCGCCGACAACGCCCAGCATGGTGCTCCAGGCGGCCGAGGCGCGGCTCCGCCAGGCACGGGTCGGGTAGCTGCCGCAGTCCTTCTCGAACGGCAGCGGGCCGATGACCTGCGTGGACACGGTGCCGTCGTGACCGCGCATCCCGCGTACCGACATCCGGGTGTGTATCTTGCCGCCCGGGAGCAACAGAGCTGGTTGCGCGCGCGCCGTGATGCTCGGGTCGGCCGTGGTGTCCACCGGCACCACCATGGCGTCGGTGAAGTCGCGGGGTGGGTCCGGGGTGATCAGGGAGACTGCGCCGGGAGCGCTCAGCTGCACCAGTCCGACCGCGGCGGTCACCGTCGCGCCGACCCGCACCGAGGTGCTCGCCGATCCGCTCGTCAGGGTGAGCCGCGTGTGCGCAACGCCCTGCGTGTTCGTGGCGACGCGTGGTGCGGTCAGGCTGGCTCGCGGATCCGCCGTGCTGAAGCTGACGGACAAGCCCGGGACGGGAACGCCCTGAGCGGAGCGGACCTGTGCGGTGACCGTGGCGGCGGCACCGAGGACCAGCTTGCGGGACTCGGACCGCACGCTCACCCGGTACGGCCCGGCGAGGCGCTGGGCTTCGGTCCGCAACGTTTCCATGGCGCTCGGTTCCAGGCACTTGCGGGCGACCGCGTCGGCAATCGTTCGGCTGGCCGCGATGGCGGCGACGTCGGCCACATCAGCGGGATCGGCGTTGGTGCCGTAGGCGCCGATGAGGTAGGCGAGCGCGGCAGTGCCGGGAGTTGCCGGTAGTCGCCGGCTCTGCGTCGCGGCGACAGCGGGTATGCGGAAACCTCTGGAGCCACCTGCGGGGGGTCCGGCAACGGGCGCGATGGCGAACGCCGCTTGCCGACCCGGGCCCGGCCAGGAGACGAGCGCGGTACTCCGATGAGCCGTCTGGCACACCACTCCGCCGAGGTAGCGGACGTGGCTCGGACCCCAGCCAGAATCCGGCGGGACGGCGGGACTCGGTGCGACTGTCGTCGCTATGCAGGTCATAGCGGCGCCGAGTGCGCACGCGATGTGCACCGGTCGGGTCGGCGGCCTGCCCATCCGCCTCCCTCGTCCCGCTGCCACGTCGAGATCGACGATTCGCGCCTGGTTCGGGCTCCGCCCGCGGGATCCCGCGGGAATCCAGTGGCACGGGGGTGCGGCCACATGTCACATCATAGGCGGATAATCCATCCCGCATCTCCCCTACTCAATTTGGGCCGCGCGAACGCCGGATCGCGGTGATCAACACGGAGAAACGGGCGTCCCAGCACCCATTTCTTCCTGTTGATCACCGATGGAGCCCGCGGGGCGACCTGTCCGACCGAGCTACCCGGTTTGCCAATGCGGGCAGCGCAGGTGTCGACCTTCACACGGAATGCTCCGATTCGGCGCGCAGGGCGCGTCGCGTGCTAGCGTATTCAGCGGTTGTCTGTACGCCTTGCGGACCGGGAAAAGCCGGTCAGCGATCGTGCAATCGCGTTGGTACGTCTTACATCTCTTCCGAGTGTCAGGCTCACCGCACGACCCGAGTCGCACACATTGTGCACTCGTAAGCCTGAGCGAAGGAGATTGTATGACTCAGGGCACCGTTAAGTGGTTCAACAGCGAAAAGGGCTTCGGGTTCATCACGCCCGACGAGGGTGGCAAGGACGTCTTCGTCCACTACTCCGCCATCGCTTCGGACGGCTACCGTAGCCTGGACGAGAACCAGCGTGTCGAGTTCAACGTCGAGGCCGGCCCGAAGGGCCCGCAGGCGAGCAACGTTCGCGGCATCTGAACGCAGCACCTGAACGCAGCACTCAACGCAGCCCCCGGGAAACCCGGGGGCTGCGTTGTATTCGCCTCGCCTGGCGCGGTTCAGGTGGCCGGGCCGGTGCACTGGTTCGGCGGGCTCACCAGTCCCAGGCCGACCTTGGCGCTGACGGTCAGTTCACCGGCTAGGGCGGAGTGCACGGTGAGCCATCCATCCGGGCTGGCCTGCACGCAGCCCGCTCCGGAAGTGATCTCCCACATCTTGCTGGCGCGAATCCGGACCACGGCCGTGCCGGGCTCGGCGAAGCGAAGTGTGAACGAGGCCTCGTCCAGCCTGCTCATCGTCGCGACGCCCCGAGTCAGCGGTCGGGCGTTTTGCACCCGCCAGACCTGCCAGTCGCGGTTGTGCCAGATCGGCTGCAGATAGCCGGGCGGGCGTCGCAGCAGCTTCGCCTCGGCCTGGCCCCCGGAGTCGATCGCGACGTTGGGCAGCGCGACGAGCTCGACGGCGTTGTCGTCGAGCCAGTGGCGGTAACCCTGCTTGTCGAGCGGGTTGTAGAGAACCTTGTTCACCTGCAGGTCGGCCTGTCGTTCCCAGCCTCGGGCGATCGGGAACGACTGCGCGACCCACATCGCCTCCCAGTGCCCTCGCGTGAACGGGATTTCCAGCCGACCCGAGGTCGGATCCTGGGTGCGCAGAAAGTTGTTCAGTCCGCGGTAGTACGCGGCGTACTGAGACGGATCGCGGGCGCCCTCGGCGACCGAGGTAGCGAAGGGAACGCCGGGCCACACGAGCGCGGTCAACGCCGCAACCGTGACGGCCGCGCGGCTGCGCATACTGCGCCCGGTGAGGAGGTGGACCGCGAGCGGCATGGCGATCAGCTTGCCGATCCGGCCGATGTTGCCACCGATCGGATTCGGCACGGCGAACGCGACGAGCGCCGCGGCCGAGTAGCACAGCGCGAAGCAGCGCAGGGCCCGCTCGTCGCGCGTGGTCATGACAACCACACCGAGCGAGAAGGCCAGCACCCCGACCAGGCTCTGCCACGGGCAAGGGAACGGCCCGCTGGCACCGCCCAATATTGCCGAGGCCACGATCCCGGTCGCCCCCGCCAGAAGCGGCGCCGCGCGTCGCCAGCTCGTGCTCAGCGCCCACGCAGGGGCGATCATCAGCAGGAACCCGCCGGCGAGCGGACTACCCAGCGAGCATCCGGCCGCGAGTACCAGAGCGAGGACCGGACGGCGGGTTCGGACGGCCCAAAGCGACCAGACGCCGAACGCGGCACCCATCAGGAACGGGATCTGCCCGATCACCAGGCTTTCCAGCAACGAGACTGCGACCGCGACGCGGTAGCAGCGCCGCAACGCGACACCTCCGGACGGCCGCAGCGTGTCCGCGCCCCAAGCCGCGGCGATTACCGAGACCAGTCCGACGCCGCCGGCACCGAGCACTGCGGAAAGGGGGGGATAGAGCACCGAATAACCCGGCAGCGCCTGGCCGCCGTACCAATGATTCGTCCACGCGCTGAGATTGCCGTGCCCAGCCAGCCACGCCCGGAACTCCTGCGCCGGCCAGTCCGGGCCCCAGCGAGCACCGGCGACGACGAGGCACCCCAGTAGCGCGGTCGGCCAGACACTGCGCGCCGTCGCGAGTAGCCGCGGGCGTCGCACCTCGATCGCCACGCTGCTCATGGCGCCAAGTGTGGCCGATTGCGGCTGTGATCGGGCTGACCGCGAGATATGTCTCCGCCGTGTTGCATCCGGTCTGTGGGAAGCCTTGACCGGCCCGGGGCCTGCAGTAAGGTAAGCCTTACCTATCCAGGGAGGCCTCGTGAACCTGCCCGAAACGCTCCTGCTGGGCTTCATCGCGGGTAGCACCATCGTCCTCGGCATGCCGATCGGCCGGATGCGCCGCCCGGCGCAGAGCCTGCGGCTCACCCTGAACGCCGTTGCGGTTGGCGTGCTGCTGTTCCTCGTGTGGGACGTACTCTCGGCTGCCTGGGAGCCGATCGACGTCGCTCTCGGTGACATGCATGCGGGCAACGGTGGGTTCGGTACGGCGCTCGGCTACGGCCTGCTTTTCATCGGGGGGCTCGCACTCGGGTTGCTTTCGCTGGTCTTCTACGAGCGGTTCATGTCCCGCAAGCGCGCGGAAGGCACACCGGGCGGGGTCAAGCGCACGGCCGTCCAGGATTCGGCGCCGCCGCCTTCGGGTGCCGGCGTCGCGACCATGGTCGAGACCGCGCGGCCGTTGACGCGCTCGCCCGCGCGCCGGATGGCGCTGCTGATCGCGGTCGGCATCGGGCTGCACAACTTTGCCGAAGGCCTGGCGATCGGTCAATCCGCCGCGCGCAACGAGATCGCACTGGCCACCATGCTGGTGATCGGCTTCGCGCTGCACAATGCCACCGAGGGCTTCGGCATCGTCGCGCCGCTCGCTTCGGATGTCGACGAGTCCGGCGCGGTACGCCTGCCCAGCTGGCGCACCCTGCTCGGCCTGGCGCTGATCGCGGGCGGCCCGACCTTCGTCGGGACCTTCGTCGGGCACGGCTTCACCAGCGAGGCAGTGTCGGTCGTGTTCCTGACCCTCGCCGCCGGTTCGATCATCTACGTGATCACCCAGCTGGTCGGGGTCGCGGCGCGGGCCAAGCGGGCGGACCTGCTCGCCTACGGAATGCTGATCGGGCTGTTCGCAGGATTCCTGACCGACGCGATCGTCACGGTCGGGGGCGCCTGATCAGTCGCCCGCCAGCACCTCGTTGGCGATCGCGACGGCGCGGTTGGCGCGAGGCAGTCCGGAGTAGACCGCTGTGTGCAGCAGCACCTCCCCGATCTCCTCTGCGCTGAGGCCGTTGCGCAGCGCCCCGCGTACGTGCATTGCGAGCTCGTGCTCGGCGCCGAGCGTTACGAGCGCGGCGAGGGTGGCGATCGAGCGTTCCCGCCGGCCGAGGCCGGGACGGGTCCACACGTCCCCCCAGGCGTAGCGGGTGATGAAGTCCTGGAACGCAGCGGTGAATGCGGTGGTGCCGGCGACCGCGCGATCGACGTGCTCGTCACCGAGGACGGCGCGGCGGGAGGCGTTGCCCGCATCGCGCGTGGCACCGCCGCGGAAATGCTCGAGCAGCAATTGCGCGACCCTGCCGGGCTGCTCGAAGCTCAGCACGTGCGCGGCGTGATCGAGGATCTCCAGGCGGGCGCCGGCGACCCCGTCGACGATGAGCTGCAGGTGCTCTGGCGGGGTGGCCGGGTCCTGTGCGCCGGCGATGCACAACGTCGGGGCGGCGATGCGCCCGAGTTCGGCGCGTTGGTCCATCGTGCCGATCGCCTCGCAGCACTGCGCGTACGACTCGGGATCGATGCTGGCGACGATGCCCTTCAGCGACGCCTCGAGTTCGGGATCGCGTCCGGCCAGGTCGGGGGTGATCCAGCGCGCCACGACGGCATCGACGACCGTGGCCATCCCCCCGGCGCGCACCACAGCCGCGCGGTCGAGGTAGCCAGGCACCGGTTGCAGGTAGGCCGACGTGGACAGCAAGGCGAGCCGAGAGATGCGCTGTGGACGGTGGATCGCCAGCCACATGCCGGTCATCCCGCCCAGTGACAGCCCGGCGACATGTACCCGCTCGAGCCTGAGTTCGTCGAGTACCGCGAGCACGTCCGCACCGAGGTCGGCGATCTCGCACGGCGTGCCCGTCGGCGACGGCGCCGATCGGCCGTGCCCGCGCCAGTCGATACGCAGCACGCGGAACTGCTCGGCCAGCGCGGCAAGCAGCGGCGTCCACATCTCGGTGGTACTGCCGACCGAGTTGAGCAGGACGAGCGCGGGCGCGTCGGGCGGCCCGTCCTCGCGCCAGGACAAGCTCATGACAGTCACGATCTCCTCCGGTCGAGATAGCGGTCGACGAGATCGGCGGCATGCCCGAGGTCGGTGATGTCGACGGTGCCCTCGAGCGCGCCGAGATTGCCGGCCATGGCTGCGGTGTCGACGGCGAGTCCGGACAGCGAGGTCCGCAGCCGGGAGGACGCTCCGCCGACGGTACGCAGCAGGGTGAGCAGCGGCGTCCACTCGGCGTGCCACGACCCGGCGCCGCGCTGCAGGTCCGGGGACGCGGCGCTGAGCAGCGTTGCGACCAGTCCGGGCACCTGCATCGCTGCCGCCCGCGCCGTCACGGCCGCGATCGGGTTCTGCTTGTGCGCCATCGCGGACGAGCCGCCGGGCGCGGCCTCGGCCAGCTCGGCCAATTCGGACTGGGCCAGCAGCACGATGTCGCTGGCGACCTTCGCGATAGTGGCCGCCACCGTCCCAAGTGTTCCGGCGAGTTCGGTGAGCACGGTGCGGTCGGTGTGCCACACGCCTTCCGGGACGGCCAGATCCAGCTCGTGGCCGAGCGCGGCCTGCACCTGCAGGCCGTGCGGATGCAGCCCGGCGAGGGTGCCGGCGGCGCCGCCGAGCTGGACCGGTAGTGCCGCTCGCACCGCGTCCAGGCGCGCCCGCGAGCGGTCTAGACCCGAGCCCCACACCGCGGCGAGCGCCCCGAACGTGGTCGGCACTGCCTGCTGCAGCAGCGTGCGTCCGGCCATCGGGGTATCGCGGTGTTCGCCGGCCAGTGCGGCGATCAACTCGGCACAGTCGCCCAGATCGCCGAGGACGACGCCGAGTGCGCGGGAGCAGATGAGCATGAGCGCGGTGTCGAGGACATCCTGGCTGGTCGCGCCGAGATGCACCGCCTGCGCGGCGTCGCCAGCTGCGCGTGCCTCGAGCCGGGTGCGCAGCTCGGCGACGAGCGGGATCACCGGGTTGCCACCGGCGACCGAACGACGTCCGAGCTCGACGGGGTCCATCCGGCGTACTTCCTCGCATGCGCCGCCGATCTCCAGCGCAGTTGCGAGCTCGATGAGTCCCGATCGCGCGCAGGCCCGCGCCAGCGCTGTCTCCGTCTCGCACAGCGCGTCCAGCAGCGCGCGGTCGTTGGTCGCCGACCCGACGGCGAGCTGCCCGAAGATCGGATCGAAGATGACCGACATGGGTGCAGCGTGTCAGACGTGGAAGAACGGGGTTTCGCGCTCACCCTGCAGCCGGATGTCGAATCGGTACCTGGCGGGCCCGTCGGCGACCGCGGTCAGGAGGGCGCGGTCGCTCTCGGGCAGCGAGCACAGCACCGGGTCGGTCGAGTTGTCCGGCTCGGGAAAGTACAGGCGGGTCACCAGGTGCTTGAGCAACCCACGCGCGAACACGGTCACGTTCAGGTGCGGCGTCTGCACGCCGTCCTCGGTCGGGACCGGACCGGGTCGCAGTGTGCGAAACCAGAACCGACCCTCGGGATCCGTGCCGGCCCGGCCGAAGTTGCGAAAGCCTGGATACTTGGACGCGCCGCGCGGATCGTCGGGATGCGGGAACCGTCCGTCCGGGTCGGCCTGCCAGATCTCGACCAGGCCGTCGGGGACCGCGGCGCCGGTCCCCTCGCTCAGCAGGCCGCTGACCGTGATCGCGCCGGGCGTGCCGTCGGCGACCAGATCGGCTCCGTCGTCCCACAGCAGTCCGATCGACAGGAACGGGCCGACGGTCTGCGACGGAGTTGCGCCGAGCGCGTCATTCATCGTCGGGCTCGCTCTCGAACGGGGTTTGGGCGGTGCCGCGAAGCACGATGTCCCACCGGAAACCGATCGCCCAGGTGTCAGTGGTCGCGGCGTGGTCGTATTCGGACACCATGCGCCGACGCGCCCTCTCGTCCGGGACCGAGTTGAAGATCGGGTCCTGAAAGAAGAGCGGGTCGTCGGGGAAGTACATCTGGGTCACGAGTCGCTGCGGGAACGCGCGTCCGAACAGCGAGAAGTGGATATGCGCCGGACGCCACGCGTTGGCGTGGTTCTTCCACGGATATGCGCCGGGCCTGATCGTCGTGAACACGTACGCACCGTTGGCGTCGGTGGCGGTGCGTCCGAGTCCGCTGAAGTGCGGGTCGAGCGGGGCGGGCCACTGGTCGTTCGGATGCCGGTAGCGTCCGCCGGCGTTGGCCTGCCACATCTCGAGCAGGGTGTCCGGGACCGGCCGCCCGTCCGAGTCGAGCACCCGCCCGTGCACGATGATGCGCTGCCCGACCGCCTCGCCGCCGTCCCAGTGCGTCAGGTCGTCGTCACCCGGCTGGACCCGGTCGTGGCCGAACAGCGGGCCGGTGACCTCGGTGAGCCGCTGCGGCAGCAGGTGTAGCGCTCGGGTCGGGTGGCGCAGCGCGGAACTGCGGTACGCCGGCGAGTCGTAATCCGGATGGGTGCCCGGCTCGTCTGCCCGGTAGTGCGGCAGTTTCGGCTCGGCCAACTCACACTCCTTCGAGGACGACGGCGAGGCCCTGCCCAACGCCGATGCAGATCGCGGCCAGGCCGTAGCCACCGCGCTCGTGCAGCGCGCGGGCGAGGTGGCCGACGATACGCGCGCCCGAGCAGCCGAGCGGGTGGCCGATCGCTATCGCGCCACCGTGGACGTTCACGATCGACTGGTCGAGATCGGGCCAGTCGGCGAAGCAGGCCAGCGACTGAGCGGCGAACGCCTCGTTCAGCTCGACCAGGGTCAGATCGTTCCAACCGATGCCGGCACGGCGCAGCGCGATCTCGGCGGCAGCGACGGGGCCGATGCCGAAGAACTGTGGCTCGACTCCGGCGACGCCGCGCGCCGCGATGCGGGCGAGCGGGGTGCGGCCCGCGATTGTCGCGCCCGCCTCGTCGCCGATAAGTAGCGCGGCTGCGCCGTCGTTGAGCGGGGAGGCATTGCCGGCGGTCACCGTCCCGTCGGCGCGGAAGGACGGCTTAAGCCTGGCCAGCGCGTCGCTGCTGCTGTCCCCGCGGATCGATTCGTCGCGGTCGAGGTCGACGCCGGGCAGGTCAATCACTTCGTCGTCGTAGATGCCGTCGTCCCATGCCTTTGCCGCCTTGTGGTGGCTGGCCAGCGCGAACGCGTCCTGCGCTTCGCGGGGGATGCCGTACTTCTCGGCGAGCTGCTCGGTCGCCTCGCCCAGCGACACCGTCCAGTCACCGGGCAGGTTCGGGTTCGTCATCCGCCAGCCGAGTGTGGTGGAGTGCAGCGTCTCGTGTCCGGCCGGAAAGGGCTTGGCCGGCTTGAGCAGCACCCACGGCGCGCGGCTCATCGACTCGACACCGCCCGCGATCGCGAGGCTGTTGTCGCCGGTCTGCACGGCTCGATTGGCTGCGATCAGAGCCTCCATACCGGAGCCGCAGAGCCGGTTCAGCGTCACACCAGGCACCGACGTCGGCAGCCCGGCGAGTAGCACCGCCATCCGGGCTACATCCCGGTTGTCCTCACCGGCCGCGTTGGCGTCGCCGAAGTAGACGTCGTCGATGCGTGCGGGGTCGAGGTCGGGCGCGCGGGCGACGAGCGACTTCACGGTGTGGGCCGCGAGGTCGTCCGGACGGGTGCCCGCGAGCTTGCCGCCGTGGCGCCCGATCGGGGTGCGGATCGCGTCCAGGACGTAGGTGTCCGTCATTTGCGCTCCAGGGTCGCCGTCAGTTCGCGGAGCACGCGCAGCTCCTCGTCGGTCGGCTCGTCGGTGGTGTGCAGGGCGGGGGACACCTGCAAGTCCCACCCTGTTGCGGCGCGGACATCGTCGAGTTCGACGCCCGGGTGCACGGCGACCAGAGTCAGTTCGCAGGTGTCCGAATCAGGTTCCAGGATGCCGAGGTCGGTGATCACTCGGCTTGGACCGTTGCCTCGCAGCCCGAGCTTCTCGCGCGCGCCCTTACCGTCACCGAAGCCGAAGGACGTGACGAAGTCGACGCGCTCGACGAATGAGCGCGGCGACTGCCGCATCACCACGACGACTTCCTGACACGATGCCGCGATCTCGGGGGCACCGCCGGCACCGGGCAGGCGGACCTTCGGAGCGGCGTAGTCGCCTCCGATCACGGTGGTGTTGATATTGGCGAAGCGGTCCAGCTGCGCGCCGCCGAGGAATCCGACGTCCACCCGTCCGGACTGCAGCCAGTAGTTGAATACCTCGGGGATGCCGACGACCGAGTCCGCGGTATCGGCCAGGATTCCGTCGCCGATGCTGAGCGGCAGCCGGTCCGGCTTGGCGCCCAGCGTCCCGGACTCGTAGATCAGGACGAGGTCCGGTGCGTGCGTGCGGCGGGCCAGGTTCGCGGCGGTCGAGGGCTGGCCGATGCCGACGAAGCACACGTCGCCGTCGCGCAGCGACCGGGCCGCCGCCACGATCATCATCTCGTCGCTGGTCACCGAAGCCATGCCGCGTCCCGCTCGTCAATCGCGTTCTCCCCGCTGGTGCTCGGTTCGGAGCTGCAAAAGCGAGCACCAGCGGGGAAGTCCTGATCCAGTCGGCCTCTCATGCGGCGAGCACCTCCCGCTCCAGCCAGGTGGTGAAGCTCGCGCGGTCGCGGCTGATCGCGTCCCACTCGCGGTAGTAGGCGTTGTCGCGGTCGCTGTAGCCATGCGCGTAGGACGGGTGCGCGCCGCCGGGCACCTCGGCCACCGCCGTCACCGCCCACGCCGGCAGTACCACCGCG